>NZ_JBGCCM010000023.1:0-194293 GCF_041262085.1 Catenulispora sp. GAS73 | reverse complement strand
ACACCACCAAACCGGCCAGGTTGGCTTCGCCCGCCGACGCGGCGAGGGACCCAGAACCAACACCCCGCATGGTCCGGTCGGACACGACGAACCACGTGGTCGGCCGGGGCTGGCCCGCTCGTGAGCTGGCGCTTCGTCTGCCCCGGCGCCGTTTTCGGTATGCCGACGATATGCGGGGCCTCGTACCATCGGGTGCATGCGTGTGTTGGTGGTGGAGGACGAGCTCTACATGGCGGAGGCCATTCGTGATGGGCTGCGGCTGGATGCGATTGCGGCGGACATCGCCGGGGATGGGCACGCCGCCCTGGAGTTGCTGAGCGTCAATAGCTACGACATTGCCGTCCTGGACCGCGACATTCCTGGGCCCTCGGGTGATGAGATCGCTAAGCGCATCGTCGCTTCGGGCAGCGGGATGCCGATTCTCATGCTTACCGCTGCTGATCGGCTCGATGACAAGGCGTCCGGGTTCGAGTTGGGGGCCGACGACTACCTCACCAAGCCGTTTGCGCTGCGGGAGCTCGTGTTGCGGCTGCGGGCGCTGGATCGGCGGCGCGCGCATAGTCGGCCTCCGATACGGGAGATCGCCGGGTTGCGGCTGGATCCGTTTCGGCGTGAGGTCTACCGCGACGAGCGGTACGTGGCGCTGACGCGGAAGCAGTTCGCTGTGCTGGAGGTGCTCATCGCTGCCGAAGGTGGTGTGGTCAGCGCCGAGCAGCTGCTGGAGCGGGCCTGGGACGAGAATGCCGACCCCTTCACCAACGCCGTGCGCATCACCGTCTCGGCGTTGCGCAAGCGCCTCGGTGAGCCGTGGATCATCGCCACGGTTCCGGGCGTCGGTTACCGCATTGATGCCGAGACCGGGGCGGAGGCTGGAGTGGTCGGGGCCGGCGCCGAGGCCGAGGGAGCGCATCGTGGCTAGGGCGCCGGGCATGAGCGCCCGCCTCAAGCTCACCTTCAGCTACGCCGGCATCGTCATGCTCGCCGGGTCCCTGCTGATCGCCGTGGCGTGGGTGTTCGCGCTGCGGTGGTTGCCGGACCATGACCCGCCGAAGCCGTCGCCGGGCCAGATGGCGGCCGTGCCGGCCCCCGGAAGTGGCGGAAATCCCGTCATCCTCATCCTTGGCCCCAGCCGCTCGGACCTGATGCGCGGCTTCGCGCCCGCCGCGGCGGTCGCGCTGGCCTTCCTGCTGCTGCTCGGCCTGGTCGGGGGCTGGTTCCTGGCCGGCCGGATGCTCGCGCCGCTGACCCGCATCACCGACGCCACGCGGCTGGCCGCGACTGGGTCGCTGGCGCACCGGATCGAGCTGGAGGGCCGGACCGACGAGTTCCGCGAGCTCGCCGACACCTTCGACACCATGCTCGCGCGCCTGGAGGCGCACGTCGCCGAGCAGCAGCGCTTCGCCTCCAACGCCTCCCACGAGCTGCGCACGCCGCTGGCCATCACGCAGTCGCTCCTGGACGCGGCCCGCAACGACGCGGAGCGCGACACTGACCGGCTCATCGACCGGCTCCACGTCGTCAACACCCGGGCCATCGACCTCACCGAGGCGCTGTTGCTGCTCAGCCGTGCCAACCAGCGGTCCTTCGCGCGGGAGGAGGCCGACCTGTCGCTGATGGCCGAGGAAGCCACCGAAACGCTCCTGCCACTGGCGGAGAAGCACGGCCTGCTCATCGAGGCCTCGTGTGCCGTGGCGCCGGCCGTCGGCTCGTCGGCGCTGCTGCTCCAGCTGGCCACGAACCTGGTCCACAACGCGATCGTCCACAACCTGCCCGGCAAGGGAAGCAATGGCGTTATCTGGGTCAGCACCGGCATTCGCGGCGACGACGTCGAGCTCACCGTGGAGAACACCGGCGAGAACCTCGCCCCGGAGCTCGTCGCCACGCTCGCCGAGCCCTTCCAGCGCGGGTCCGAGCGCGTCCGCACCGACCACGCGGGGGTCGGACTCGGCCTGGCCATCGTCGACAGCATCACCCGCGCCCACGACGGCACCCTCACGCTGACTCCCCGGCCCGGCGGCGGACTGCGCGTCACGGTCCGGCTGCCGCTCCCGGCTCCGTACCGCACACCTACCGCCGACTCCTCCGAGGCCCGATACGTACCGACCACGCTGCGGCTCGCACGTATCGGGCCCAGTCACTCCGGCTCACCTACGTGATCGGGAAGTCGAAGTACGTGTCGGGGTACGGCTCGTCCTCCAGCGTGTAGTGCCACCACTCGTAGTCGTAGGCACGGAATCCGCTGACCGCCATGACGGAACGCAAGGCCTGGCGGTTCGCCGCCTCCGCCTGCGATATCCCGCTCGCGCCGTGGTGGGAGAGCGGGTCCATCAAGTCGTGGCCGCCGCCCATGGCGGCGAGCTCGCCGGTGGCCAGGTCGTACAGCGTCAGGTCGACCGTGCTGCCGCGGCTGTGGCCCGACTTGGCGGCCACGTACCCCTGCTCGAACATCCCGGCGCGGTCGATGTTCGGATAGTGCCGCGACTTCGTCCGGCCGTCCTCGGGCTGCTGCGACCAGCGGAGGAAGCAGTCCACGGCGCGCTGCGGACGGTAGCCGTCCCAGAGCACCAGCCCGAATCCGAGCGAGCCGGCCTCCTTCTGCGCGCGCTCCAGCGCCAGGCACAGCGCCGTCGTCCCGACGATGCGGTTGACCAGGTAGCCGTCCACCGGCTTGCCGGTGAAGTTGTCCCAGGTGGCGTACTTGGCGTCCCAGCGGACGCCGGGCACGAGCTGGTCCACGAAGACGAAGTCGTCGGTCACCGGAGCTCCCCGGTCAAGGTCAGGGCCACCAGCCGGTCGATCACGTCGGTCATCGAGAAGCCCGCGGCCGCCATCATCCTCGGGTAGCGGCTGTATGAGGTCAGGCCGGGCAGGGTGTTGACCTCGTTGAGGACGACGGTCCCGTCCACCTTCAGGAACAAGTCCACGCGGGACAGGCCGCGGCAACCCAGCGCGCGATACACGGCCTTCGCAGTCTCCTGAACCAGGGCACGGGACTCGGCCGGAATGTCGGCGGGGACGATGAACGAGGAGTTCTCCGAGCCGGTCTCCGGCGAGCTCTCCTGGTGGATCTTGAAGAAGCCGTGTGTCAGCGCGACCCGGTCCACCTCGCCGGTGATCAGGTCCGCGCCGGTCCCCAGGACGGCACAGCCGATCTCGCTGCCGACGACAGCCTGCTCGATGAGCACCTTCGAGTCGTAGAGCCGGGCCTCCTCTACCGCAGCGGCCAGCTCATTTCGGCTGGATACCTTGCTGACGCCGAACGACGACCCCGACCGCGCGGGCTTGACGAAGACGGGATAGGTCAGCTCGCCGGGATCGATGGCCTGGTCCGGCGTGAGCGTGCGGAACTTCGGCGTCGCGATGCCGACGCTCTGCGCGACGAGGTAGGCCAGCGTCTTGTCGATGCACAGAACGGAGCTCTGGACATCGCAGCCCACGTACGGGATGCCGGCCAACTCCAGCAAGCCCTGGATCGCGCCGTCCTCGCCGAGCTTGCCGTGCAACACCGGCAGGACCAGGTCCAGGCTGATCGTCTCGTACTTGCCCTCGTCGAGAACCAGCAGTCCGCGCACCCGCCGGTCCGTCGAGAGCACGACCGGACGACTGTCACCGTTCTCCCAGTCCCCGTCCGGGCTGTCGCAGAGCCGCCATGTGCCGCTCTGCGTGATCCCGATATAGAAGGGCTCGTATTTGGACGTGTCGAGGGCCCTGGCGACCTCGCGCACGGACTTGACGGAAACGGGGTGTTCCTCGGAACAGCCCCCGAACACGATGCCGATCTTCAGCTTATCCATGGTGATTCCTGCTCTCGAACTTCAGACAGTTGATGATGGAGTTCTCGACGGTGTCGCTCAGAGCGTGGTCGGTGTAATACGCGGTGTGCGGACTGACGAGCACATTCGGCAGCTCTTGCAACCGCAGTAGCGCTTTACTGTCGATGGGGCGCTCTCGGCAATCCGCATAGAAGATCCCTTCTTCTCCTTCGAGGACGTCGAGCGCCGCACCTCCCAGCCGGCCACTTTCCAGCGCCTGGAGAAGGGCCTCGGTGTCGAGGAGAGAACCGCGTCCGGTGTTGACGATGAACGCGCCGGGCCTGAGCCGCTCTATACGCTCGCGGTTCAGAAGGTGATGGGTTTCTGCGGTCAGGGGTGTGTGGAGCGTGACTATGTCGCTGTTCTGCAGAAGCTCGTCGAGCGGCACATAGTCGGCGTCGCTTAGGGTTTCGGGGCTGCGGTCATGGGCCATCACCCGGCAGCCGAAACCCCGCAGGCGATCCACGACGGCCGCGCCGATGCGACCTGTTCCGACCACGCCAATGGCCAGGTCACGCAGTTCACGGCCGCGGACCTCGTGAAGCCGGTAGTCGTGGATGTCGGTGCGGCGCACGATGGATTTCGCATGGCGTACGGCCATCAGCATCAACATCACGGTGTAGTCGGCGACGCTGTCCGGCGAATAGCTGACGTTCTCCACGGTGATGCCGACGCTGTTCGCATATTCGACGTCGAGATGGTTGTAGCCGATGCTTCTGGTGGAGATGTACGCCACGCCGGCTCGGCTGAGCGCAAGCAGAGTGTCGTTGGTGATGTGCGTCTTATGGCCGACGCTGATACACCGGTTTCCGGCCACCAGTTCGGCGTTGGATTCCGATACCGCAGCCTCGGTGATCGTCGGGACAACGCCGAATCCCGGTGCCAGCTCCCGGAACAAGACAGCCTCGTCCTGGCCGCATCCGTAGATGGTGATTCCCGTCATGGCAGCCACTCAAGACCACGCGAGGTTGCCAGTATGTATGTGGTTTTCGATACGCCGGCGATATGCGGCGCCGCCTTGACTGGAGCGCATGACCGATTACGAGCCAGCCGCATGATTCCGCTCAGCCTCGCCGAGATCGCCACCGTTGTCGGCGGGACGGTCGAGGGTGACGCGGCCCTGACGGTGACCGCGCCGGCCGTGCTCGACGGCCGGCAGGCCGAGCCCGGCGGCCTGTTCGTGGCCTTCGCCGGCGAGCACGCCGACGGCCACGACTACGTCGACCAGGCCGCGGCGGCCGGGGCGGTGGCCGTGCTCGGGGCGCGGGCCACGGCGCTGCCGACGCTCGTCGTCCCGGACGTGCGGGCCGCGTTGCAGGCGCTCGCCGCGCACGTCGTGGCCCGGCTGCGGGCCGGGCTGACCGTGGTGGCGGTGACCGGCTCGCAGGGCAAGACCGGCACCAAGGACCTGATCACGGCGGTGCTGTCGAGCACCGCGGCGACGGTCGCCACGCTCGGTTCGCTGAACAACGAGCTCGGCGTGCCGCTGACCATGCTGCGCGCCGACGCCGACACCCGCTTTCTGGTGCTGGAGATGGGAGCCCGGCACGTCGGCGACATCGCGGCGCTGACCGGCCTGGTCGCGCCGGACGTCGCGGTCGTGCTGAACGTCGGGCTGGCGCACCTCGGCGAGTTCGGCTCGCGCGGCGCGATCACGCAGGCCAAGAGCGAGCTGGTGCGGGGTCTGGTGCCGGGCGGCACGGCCGTGCTCAACGCCGACGACCCGCGCGTGTCCGCAATGCGCTCGTACACCGACGGGCCGGTCCTGACCTTCGGCCGCGACGAGCGGGCCGGCGTGCAGGTGCTGTACCTGGTGTTGGACAAGCTGGGGCGGCCGTCGTTCACGCTGCGGACCGGTGGCGCCGCAGCGGTCGTCACGCTGCCGCTGGTCGGCGCGCACCAGGCGCTCAACGCGGCGGCCGCAGCGGCGGCGGCGCTGGTGGCCGGAGTCCCGCTCGATGTGACGGCGAAGGCGCTGGCGACCGCGTCGCTGTCAAAGTGGCGCATGGAGCTGCGCGACCTGGCAGGCGGCGCGCGCCTGCTCAACGACTCCTACAACGCCAACCCCGACTCGACCCGCGCCGCCCTGGACGCCCTCGCGGCGATCGAGGGCAGCCGCCGCATCGCCGTGCTCGGCGAGATGCTGGAGCTCGGCGACACCAGCCCCGCCGAGCACCGCGCGATCGGCCGCTACGCATCCTCGCGCTCCGACGTGGTGGTCGCGGTCGGCACGGCGGCCCGCGCCATCGCCGACGGCGCCGGCGAGCGCGCCGTTCCGGTGCCCGACAACGCGGCGGCCGTCGCCTGGCTGCGCGAGCACGTCGGCGACGGGGACGTGGTGCTGGTGAAGGCTTCGCGCGGCGGCCGGCTGGACGAGGTGGCGGCGGCGCTGGTGTAGCCGGGGCTGGCCGAAGTGGGCTTCGCACGTGCGGCACGGGGCGTGCGTGCGGGGCGTGAGTGCGGCGCGAGCCTGAGTGCGAGGCCAGCGTGAGTGCGGGGCGAGCGTGAGTGAGTGCGTGCGTGCGTGCAGGGCGAGCCTGAGCGCGGGACGCGCGTGCGGCGCGAGCCTGAGTGCGGGGCGTGGTGCCCATGCCGATCTCAGCCGACGCGAACCGTCACCCACGCCGCTTCATGTAGAGCTGGAAAGCCCGATAGAGCACCGGCCGCAGCGGCAGGTCCCACTCCCCCACGTGCCGCACGGCCCGGCCGCCGGTGCCGACCTTGAACCGGATCAGCCCGACGTGCGCGTCGTCCGCGTCCAGCGTCGGGGTGATGCCGCGCAGGTCGTAGACGTCGCAGCCGGCGGCCAGCGCGTCGCGGATCATCGCCCACTGGCACGCGTTGGAGCCGCGCACCTCGCGCTTGGCGGTCGAGGAGGCGCCGTAGGCGTAGCACGCGTGCGTGCCGACGCGCACCAGCATCGTCGCGGCCACCAGGTCGCCCTCATGGTGCGCGAAGTAGAGCCGGATCCGCTCCGGGTCCTCGGCGCGCATCGCCGCGATCATCGTCTCGAAGTAGCGCAGCGGCCGGGGTGTGAAGTGGTCGCGCTCGGCGGTGTGGACGTAGAGCGCGTGGAACGCCTGAACGTCGTCGCCGACCGCGACCTCGACGCCCTCCTTCGCCGCCTTCCTGATGTTCCGCCGCCACAGCTGGTTCATGCCCCCGAGCACGTCGTCCTCGGTCCGGCCGCTCAGCGGGAGCTCGAACTTGTACTGCGGATGCCCGGCGCCGAAGCCGTCCTCAGGGTTCTGCGGCAGCCAGCCGGTCTCCCGGAGCACGTTCGCCAGCCGGACGCCGACCAGGTCTGGCTGCGCGGGCAGCTCGGTGAGCCGCCTGACCCCGGGATCGGCGAAGCCTTCCTTGACCTGAGCGACGCTCCAGGTGTCGGTGCGTACCGGCGGGCCGAGACGGACGGCGAACGCGCCGTGCGCCTCAAGGTGAGCGGCCAGCGGGTCGAGCCAGCGCCCGAGGTCGCCGGTCCAGTCGATGACCGGCCCCTCGGGCAGGTAGGCCAGCGTTCGGCTCCGCAGCCGCGGCACGGGACGATGCAAGACGAGCCCCGCGCCGACCAGCCGCTGACCGTCGAACCAGCCCAGCGACTCGCTCCGCCACTCGGTCTTCACCCGGGCCCAGGCCGGAGTCTGCAGAAAGCTGACCCACCGCTGCGCCCGCACGAACGCCAGATGTTCGGCAGCACTGATCGGCCCGACGGTCAAAGTCATTCGTCCAGTCAACGCAGCGCTGCGTTGCGGGCATGTATGGGCTTTTCGATATGCCTGCGATACGCGTGCCGGACCGCTATCGGGCCCTAGCGATCCAGCCAGGTGTTCAGGCTGGCTACGGCATCGCCGACGAGCGGTGCGCCATGCGCGAACCCGACCGCGGTCGCGTCGCGGGGCATGAGCGCGTAAGAAGCGTCGCGTACCACCGGATCGGCGGCGAGCGCATCGTGACCGCTGCTGAGCTCGCCGCGGTTGAAGACCGCGTCGCCGACCAGCAAAGCCTTGCTGGGCTCGTGCAGCAGCACGATGTGCCCGGGGCTGTGGCCCGGTGTGTGAATCACCCGCAGCGATCCGATCCGCGCGCCGTCCACGACGGTCCGCGTCGCCGCGACCGGTTCCCAGTGCAGCAACGGCAACCGGTCCACGGCTCGTCCGAACGCCCCCGACCGGCCCGAGCGCGGCACGCGTCCGGCTGCCAGCCACGGCGCCTCCAGCTCGTGGATCAGCACCTCGGCCCCGGTCCGGGCCGCCATCTCGGCGAGTCCACGGACGTGGTCGGGGTGCGCATGCGTGATGACGATCCGCTTGACGTCGGCGAGCGTGCGGCCGGTCGACTCGATCGCCTGCCGGATGGCCGTCGGCGCGCTCTTCCAGCCCACGTCGACGAGCGTCAGCCCGTCCTCGTCGGCGACGAGGAAGCAGTTCTCGCCGTCGCCGCGGGTCGGGATGCGCACGATCCCCGGAGCGAGCTCGCTCATGCGCCGCTCCCCTGTCCGGCCGCCGCCACCGATGGCGAGCTGAGCAGTTCGGCGAGTTCGGCCGGCAGGTATCCCTGCTGCGCGAGTCGCGGGAGGACTCCGCCGCTCGCGATGATCTCCAGGACGAGAGGAGGCAGCACCGGCACCACGCCGGATGTCTGCGTGCTCTGATTCGCCCAGTTCCCGGTGGCGAGATCGATCTCGGCGATGTCGCCGTCCCGGAAGACTGACGTCGCGTCGGGCACCGTCATGGCGGGCAGGCCCGCGTTGACGGCGTTGCGGAAGAACAGCGAGTTGAACTCCTCGGCGATCAACGCGGCCACGCCGAGCTGCCGGAACAGCGCCGCGACCGGCCGGGAGGACCCGAGGCCGAAGTTCCGGCCCGCCACCACGATGTCGCCGGGCCGCACCTGGTCGGTCCAGCCGGGCCGGACCGCGTAGAAGACCTGCTTCGCGGCCTCGGGGAGGTCGAGCTTCATCGCGTCCGGCGGGTACATGTCGTCGGTGGTCAGGCCGTGGCCGAAGACCCAGACCCGGCCGTTGGCCTGGAGTTTCTGATCGCTCATCGGGTGGCCTCCGCTCGGGCGTCGGTGATGTGGCCGGCGACTGCCGAAGCCGCGACCGTGGCCGGGGAGGCCATGTAGATCTCGGCTTCCGGCGAGCCCATCCGGCCGGTGAAGTTGCGCGTCGAGGACGTCAGGCACACCTCGCCGGGCCCGACGACGCCCATGTGGTAGCCGAAGCAGGCCCCGCACGTGGCGTTCGTGACCACGCCGCCGGCGTCGGCGATGTCCTGCAGGTAGCCCAGCCGCATCGCGTCGCGGTAGACCTGCTGGCTGGCCGGCGTGACGATCAGCCGCACCCCGGGCGCCACCTGCTTGCCGCGCAGCACCTCGGCGGCGATGCGCAGGTCGTCGAGCTGGCCGTTCGCGCACGAGCCGATGAACGCCTGGTCGATCCTGCGGGCCTCGATCTTGGTGACCGGCAGGCCGTTGCGCGACACCGTCCCGGGGCGCGCGACGTACGGCACCAGGCCGGACAGGTCGATCTCGCGCACGTCGGCATAGGCCGCGTCCGGATCGGCCTCGGCGGGTTCGAAGCCTGCGACACCGAGCGCTTCGAAGTGCGCCGCGAGCACGTCGTCGAAGGCGAAAGTCGAGAAGTCAGCGGAGACTTCGGCTCCCTGGGTGGCTATGGTGCGCCGATCGTGCAGCGGGATCGACGCCAGCCCGGGGCCGCCGTACTCCAGGTTGAGGTTCGTGGCGTCGCCGTACTCGTTGGCGATGTGCAGGAAGACGTCCTTGCCGCCGACCCCCGCCGGCAACTCCCCCACGAACTCGTAGCGGATCGTCGGCGAGACCTGGAACCACGTGCGTCCGGTGCACAGGATCGAGTAGACCTCGGCCGGCCCGAGCCCGCGCGCCGCGGTGTTGTACGCCCCGCCGGCACAGGTGTGGCTGTCGGTGCAGGCCAGCACCTCACCGGGGCGGGCCAGGCCGTTCTCGGCGATGACCTGGTGGCAGATGCCGTGCCGCCCGACGTCGTAGAACCTTTCGATGCCGAAGTCCGCGGCGAACTTGCGGGCGTTCGGCCCGCCGGCCGCGTCCTTGATCGTCGGTGCCGGGACGGCGTGGTCCATCACGATCGCGACCTTGTCCGGGTCGGCGATCCGCAGCGGCGGCAGCCACATCGTGGCGAACTGCAGGTCGATCAGGACGGTCAGGTCGACGTCCACGGTCACGGTGTCGCCGACGGCGACCGAGGCCAGGCCGGCTTTACGAGCAAGGATGCGCTCGATCATGGTCATGCCCACATCAGGCATATCAGGCTCCTCAATCGGCCGGCGCGGGCCGGTACTTCTCACCGAGCTCGAACCACTCGGCCATGCCGACGAGGTTGAAGAACTCCTCGGGCCTGGTCGGCACGAACTCGTCGGGCTTGATTCCGCGCAGCTGGCACAGCGCGGTCAGCGCACCGAGCGCACTGTGTGCCAGCACGGCGGAGGGGTGGATAGCGACGGCGAAACCGAGCTGCTGAAGGCGCTCGGCCGACTGCTCGGGCGTGAGGCCGCCGATGACGAGGTTGAGCAGCAACGGCGCCCGCACCTCGGCGGCGATCCGCTCGATCTCCTCAGTGCTCTGCGGCGCCTCGACGAACAGCATGTCCGCACCCTCGGCGGCATACCGGTTGGCCCGCGCGATCGCCTCGTCGATCCCCAGCGGTCCGCGGGCATCGGTGCGGGCGATGACCAGCATCGCGTCATCGCTGCGCGCCTCCAGGGCGGCGCGGAGCGTGCGGGCGAAGTCGTCGGCGCTGACCAGCTCCTTGTCGGGCAGATGGCCGCACTTCTTCGGGAACGCCTGGTCCTCCAGCTGGATCGCGGCGACCCCGGCGTCCTCGTACTCGCGCACGGTCCGGATGACGTTGATCGGCGCGCCGTAGCCGGTGTCGGCGTCGGCCAGCAGCGGCACGTCCCCGAGCGCCCGCACCGTCATCCGGGCCCGCTCGACCATCTCGGTCTGGGTGACCAGCCCGATGTCGGGCAGCCCGAATCCGGAGGCTGCGACCCCGGCGCCGGTGAGGTAGGCGGCGACGTGGCCGGTACGCCGGGCCAACTGGGCACTGATGCCGTCGTAGACGCCAGGGGCGACGATGAGCTGCTGGGCGTCGAGCAGTTCGCGCAGGCGGACGCGGGCCGGTGTGGTCATCAGTCCAGCGCCCTTCCGACCGGCGCCGCCAGCAGCGCCACGAGCGGCGCGATCGAAGGCGCGTCGGCGAGGCCTTGGACGGCCTCGACGATCGCGGCGGCCCGCTCGGGCTCCATGACCCGGTCGGTCAGGCTGCGGAACTTCGCGACCACCTCGTCGTTCGTGATCGGGTCGGCCGGGCTGCCGTGCGGGGAGATCACGCGCTCGGTGTCGGTGGATCCGTCGGCGAACTTGAGGGTGACGTGGGTTTGGAAGCGCTCGGTAAGCGGCAGCTCGTCGATCGACCGGTCCAGCGTGACGTGCGTGCGCTCCAGCAGCTGCCAGACGTCGTCGGCGTCGAGCCGGGCGGCGGTGAACTGCTCGGGCAGCGCGGTGCCGTCCAGCAGGGTGACGGCGGTGGCGTAACCGATGTTCATCTGGCCGCCAATGGCCTCAAGCGGGCGCTGCGGCGGCCACCAGCCGTGGTGGTAGATCACGTCCCCGACCCGGATGTCGATACGTTCGACCGTGCGTCCGGCGAGCCGGGCCCGCAGCGCCTGTGCGGCCTGGACGGCGCCGTGCAGACCGCCCATGACGGCCCAGGACTTCACCACCGCCATCGCGGTCTCCCAGCGCTCTCCCAGACCCCTGACGATCGCCTCGGGATCCGTCGGGTGGCCTTCGCCGTAGACCGCGACGTAGCCGCCGTAGTCGCGTTCGTAGACCTGGTCGATGCCGGTGTAGCCGGTGGCCGCCAGGGCCGCGGAGTAGAAGCCGTTGCGCGCGGCGAAGCCGTGCTGCATCCGCTTGCCCATCGCCTCGTACTGCGCCGACATCAGGCCCGCCGACTGCGTCGCGGCGAAGCCGAGGGCGTCCTCGGTCTGCGCGGGGTCCAGCCCGCGCAGCTTCGCGCACGCCGCGGCGGCCGAGGAGGCGCCGAAGACCGGGCCGGAGTGCCAGCCGCGCGAGAGCATCGCGGTGCCGCCGATCGAGTAGCCGATCCGTGGGCCCACTTCGAAGCCGACCACCGCGGCCAACAGCAGCTCGCGACCGCTGACGTCCCGGCCGGTGTGGCTGGCCGTCGCGAGCAGCGAGGGCACCAGCAGCGAGGCGCTGTGCAGCGGCGCGAACGGATGGAAGTCGTCCAGCTCGAAGCCCTGGATGTAAGTGCTGTTGAGCAGTGCGGCGCCGACCGGGGTACTGGTGCGGCCGGTGCCGATGACCACCGCGTCGCCGCCGCCCTCGATGCCGAGCACCGCGTCGGTCGCCAGGCGCGACCACGGCAGCTGCGCGCCGACCAGGGCGCAGCCGAGGCCGTCGAGGAGCAGGTGGGCGGCGCGGGTGCGGACCTCGGCGGGGACGTCGTCCCAGGTGAGGTCGTGGATCCAGGTGACGAGGCGGCCGGTGACGCCTTCGGGGTTGGACGGTGCGCTCATGACGTCATTGCCGCACGCTCGCCGTCGCCGCCACTACCTAACTTGCACAATATGCAAGTATTGGCCGTGTGAGCACGGCGCTACGCGGACTGCAACTGCTAGAGGCGCTGGCCGGGATGCGCCAGCCGGCGTCGCTGCGGGCGGTCGCCGAACGCGTGGGGCTGTCGGAGTCGCAGACGTTCCGCGTCCTGCGGGAGCTGGAGCGCGGCGGCTACCTCGATCACCTCGGACGCAGCGGCTACCGCCTGGCCGGCCGATCGGTCGCGCTGGCCACGCTGATCGGCCCGCGTCCGGCGATGCTGCGGGCGATCCAGCCGGTCATCACCCGGCTGGCGCATCTCACCGGCGAGGCGGTGGTGCTGCACCTGCGCTCGGGAACGGCGCGCGTGCTGGTGCTCGGCGTGCCGGCGCCTTCGGGACCGATCCTGGACCCGGCGGGGCTGCTCGGCGAGCGGTCGCCGTTGGCGGTCGGGGCCAGCGGGCGGATCATCCTGGCGTATCTGCCCGAGGCGGAGCTGGCGGCGATGGACCTCGGCGGGCTGGATCGCCGGCAGCTGGCCGCGATTCGCGATCGCGGGTACGAGGCGTCCTTCGGCGAGAACCATCCCGGCGTCAACGGCGTGTCGGCGCCGTTGTTGGCGTATCGGGAGGATGCGGACTCTGCCGGCGTGGCTCTCGGGTCGATCACGGTCGCCGGGCCCGCCGAACGGCTTTCGGAGGCCGACTTCCCTCGGCTGGTACCGATGGTCCTGGCCGCGTGCCGCGACCTCGGACCCCGGCTGGCGTCGATCCTCGGGCCGGATCTCGGCGAGACGGTTCGGGCGCTGGACTTGTAAGGGGCTATAGGGTCTTTCGCATGACACAGCGAACCACTGACGGCAGCGCCGGCGACGCGGACTACGGCACGATCGGCACCAGCTATTCCGCATACCGGCAGCCGGAACCGCGTATCGGTGCTCTGATAGAGCAGGCTCTGGCCGGCTCGCGGACAGTACTGAACGTCGGGGCCGGGGCGGGCTCGTACGAGTCGGCGGCGTTCGACGTGACCGCGGTCGAGCCTTCGGCGTCGATGCGGGCGCAGCGGGCCGCTCATCTGCCGGCCGCGATCGACGCCGTCGCCGAGAACCTGCCGTTCCCCGACGACGCCTTCGACGGCGCCATGACCACGTTCAGCGTGCACCAGTGGAGCGACCTGAAGGCCGGGCTGCGCGAGATGCGCCGGGTCGCGCGGGGGCCGGTCGCGATCCTGACGTGCGATCCGGATCTGGTGCGCGACTTCTGGCTGTACGAGTACGCGCCGCTGGTCCTGGACACCGAGGCGCGGCGCTACCCGGCCATCGGCGACATCACCGAGGCGCTGGGCGGACGCAGCGAGGTGACGCCGGTGCCGATCCCGGTGGACTGCACCGACGGATTCAACGAGGCGTACTACGGCCGGCCGGAGCGCCTGCTGGACCCGGCGGCGCGGCAGTCGTGTTCGGCGTGGAGCTTCGTCGACGCGGCGACGAGTGAGCAGTACACCGAGCATCTGCGGCGGGATCTGGAATCAGGGGCCTGGGACGCGCGGTTCGGGCAGCTTCGGACGCAGCCGTTCTTGAACGGCTCGCTGGTCCTGGTGCGTGCGGACGTTCAGTAGCTTCCGGCAGTAGGTCGGGGGTTCCGGCGGCAGGTCTCGCGTTCTGGCGTTCTGGCGTCCTGGCGTTCAGCGCACGGTGCGCTCGTAGTGGGCCCGCGCGTCCGCGGTCTTGAGCGTGCCGTACACGCGCAGTACTTCGGCGAGCGCCGGGTAGTCGGCGTCCAGCGCCTTCGCCGCGCCGTCCAGTTCCGCCGCGGAGGCCACGGCGCGGAGCACGCCTTGCACGGCCGCGACGGGATCGCCGCCCGCGCCCTCGCCGCCGGCCGGCGTCGACCCCGACCCGGCGTGGGCGGTGATGGCCACGGTGCTGCTGCTGCCGGTGGGCGTCTCGTGCACCAGGCGCGCGAGTTCGTCGGCGCGCGCCGCCGGCGGCATGACGACGAACGCCGGGTCGGCGGCCATCTGCTCGACGACGGCCAGGCGGGCCAGCACCGCCGGGTTGCTGATCTTGGCCCGGACCCCGCTCATCAGCTGGGAGATCATCGGCGCGGACAGGCCGAGGACGTCGGCCAGCTGGGCCTGGGACAGGGTCAGACGGTCCAGGAGCCGGCGGAAGCGATCGCCCAGCGGTTCCCCGTACCACTCGGTCTGTAAAGCGCGGTTGCGCATCACCACGTCGTCGCTCACTGCGTCTCCTCCCGTCCGGCCGCGGAACCTCTTGACGGCCGGCCCGCACTCGCGATAATTTGCAAGTGCAATCGCTGCTAATCACTTGCAACGCCAGCTGTGCCGTGAGTTTCGCAGGTTACTGCACTCCCTCGATTCTCGCATGCACACCGTGGATTGCAAACGCATCAACGCCGGGACTGGGGAGAGGCCGAGGCGGAGACGCGGGGCAGTCGTGCCGCCCGGGGGGCGGTGGCGACGGTGGTGGGGGGCTGGTGGCGGTGCGGCCGGTCGGCGGGCGGGTATCGGGCACCACGCCTCGCCGGCCGGCGCGGAGGCTGCCGCGGGCCAGGACAACGACGATCCTGGATCCCGCGGTGCGTCGAGGAAGCCGGGAGTTCGAGGAAGCCGGGGCGTCGAGGAGACCGGCGGGCGGATCAGAGCAGGGCCATCACGACCACGCCGACCACGCTCGCCAACACGACGACGGCGGCGACGATCCCGACCCAGTGCCAGCGGGCGGCCGACGGCGTCGGTGGAGCGGCGCCGGGGTTGGTGAGGGGCACCGGGATGAGGCGGACGCGGTCGATGTCCGGCTCGGCCGGAGCCCGGTTCCAGGCCTGATGGCCGCGGGAACCGCCGGCGAGCGGCACAGTACGGTTGTGCCACTCGCCGGGCACGCCACCGGAGGGCGGTCCGGCGGCTTGTCGGCCGACGACCGCACCGCCGGAACCGCCGTCGAGCTGCACGGTCCGATTGTGCCAATTTCCTGCCGCGCCGCCGGAACCGCCAGCGAGCGGCACGGTCCGGCCTTGCCAGTCGCCAGGCCCTTCACCTGATGGCGGACCCTGAGATTGCCGGCCACTGTCCACAGCGCCGGACCCGCCGGACCCGCCAGAACCGCCGCCAAGCTGCACCGTCTGCATCTGCCAATCGGCAGGCGCCGCACCGGATGGCGAACCCTGAGCCCGGCCGTCGCCGACCGCGCCACCGGGGCCGCCGCCGAGCGGCACGGTCCGGCCCTGCCAACCGCCGGGTGCTTCACCGGATGGCGGACCCTCAGTCTTTCCAACGCCGATCGCACCGCTGACCGCGCCGCCGACAGCATTGCCGGGCGCGTTTCCAAACGCGCCGCCGACAGCACCGCCAGGCGCACCACCGACCGCACCGCCAACCACACCACCGCCAGAACCGCCAGGCGCACCGCCGGCAGCACCGCCAAGCGCACCGCCAAGCGGACCGCCAGCAGCACTGCCGGGCGCACCGCTGACCGCGCCGCCGACAGCACTGCCAGGTGCACCGCCAACCACACCTCCAGGCGCACCGCCGACCGCACCACCAACCACGCCACCGACCACATCACCGGCTGCACCGCCAGCCGCACCACCGGCCGGAATCGCGCGCCGGTCGGCACCGGGCGTGCTGCCGAGGACCCACGTCCGAGCGTGCATGCTCTCCACCGAGCCTGAGCCCGTCGGTTTCTCTCGCGGCTCCGCCGTCGCGGGCGGCGTGTCCTCGACCGGATCCGGCGACCACAGCCACTCCAGGCCCACCGTGTCCGCCTCCGCCACCGGCCCGTGCGGCCCCCATCCGGCGGGCAGCGGGCCGATCTGCTCGAACACCTCGACGGGCTCGTCGCTCTCCGGCATCGGCACGGGGGTGAGCAGCGGCCAGCCGTCCAGCACCTCCGCCAGCCGGTCCAGGGCCGCGGTCGCCGACTCCGGGCGCCGCGCCGGTTCCGGGTCGCTCAGCGCCGCGAGCAGCTCCGCCAGGGCCTGTGCGCGGGAGTCGGCCGGCTTCGCGCCGACCATCTCGACGCCCACCAGCCCGGCCGCGTACAAATCCTGCGCGACGCCTTGGTCGCCGTTCTCCAGCGACTCCGGCGCGAGGTAGTCCCGGGTGCCGACGACCATGAACATCCCGGTGATCCGCGGCCGGTCCGGAGTCAGCACCAGGCCGAAGTCCGCCAGCCGGGCCTGCGGCGCCCCGGTCCCGGTCGGCTCCAGCAGCACGTTCGCCGGCTTCACGTCCCGGTGCACTATCCCCTCGGCGTGCACGTGCTCCAGCGCCACCAGCAACTGCCGCAGCACCTCGGCGCCGTACCGCGCGGGCAGCACACCGAGGTCGCGCAGCAGCACGGCCAGCGACCCGCCGCGCACCAGCGGCATCGCCAGCAGCACCTGCTCGTCGTCGGCGGCCCACGCGTACGGCGTCACGACGTGCGGGTGCTCCAGCCGTACCCCCTGCTCGAACACCGCCCGCACCAGCGTCGCAGCCTCCGGACGCCGGATCAGCTTGGCCGCGCAGTACTCGCCACGCTTGCGGTCGAAGGCGCGCCACACCTCTCCGGACCCGCCGGAGCCGATGCTGTCGATCAGGACGTAGCGTCCCGCCACGACCTCGAACACCTGGTCCCCCTAGCCTCCCTGCACGTACCCATCCGCTGCTCAGCTTAGGTCAATACCGCTACCTATCCCGAAAATCACCGTGCCGGCCGCCACTCAAGACGGGGGATAGCACGGTGTTGTCACACCCCGCCCAGGACAAGCATGGACCCGTGACGAAATACACGAGTCCGACACTGGCGGCGGTGCTGACGGGAGTGCTGGCGACGTCCGCGGTGGCCGCGACGGCCGTCCCGGCGTCCGCATCGGCGCAGGCCCACGGTCACCTCGACGGGGTCTGGCGCACCGACGGCTACAGCACCATCGTGCGCATCACCGGCGGCACCTACGAGCTCTACGACACGACCGCGATCAGCTGCATCCGCGACACCACCTCCGACGGGGACGGCAGCGTCTCGACCTTCACCGCCGGCCCGGGCCCCGAGCACGCCCGCTGGCACATCGACGCGAACGTCGGCTACCGCGCCCTCACCCGGCTGCCGGCCCTGCCCGCGGCCTGCGCGCAAGCCGCCCCGGCGACGCCGATCGAGACCTTCGACGTCTTCTGGCGGACCTTCGCAGAGAACTACCCCTTCTTCGCGCAGCGCGGCATCGACTGGCAGCGCGTCTACGACACCTACCGGCCGCAGGTCACCGCGACGACGACGAACGCGCAGCTGCGCGACCTCTTCGCGGCGATGATCACGCCGCTGCACGACGCGCACGTCGGCCTGGTCGCCGACGGGGTCAGGGTGTTCTCCGCGCGCCCGGGCACGCAGGTACCCAACGACGGTCTGGACGCGCAGACCGTGGCGCTGATCAAGCACGCCGACCTGGCCGATGCCACCTCGCCGCTGCAGACCTGGTGCCAGGACCGCGTCGGGTTCGCCACGCTGCCCGGCAACGTCGGCTACCTGCGAGTCTCGGGCTTCACCGGCTTCACGTCGGACGACACGTTCGCCGCCAACGCCGCCGCGTTCAGCTCGGCCCTCGACGCCGTGTTCACCGCCGACCGGACGAGCGGCCCGAACCGCTTGCGCGGCCTGGTACTCGACGTACGCGTCAACGGCGGCGGCGATGATCCGTTGGGCCTGATGCTGGCTTCGCGGCTGACCGGGCACTCGTTCTTCGCGTACGCCAAGCAGACGCGCGACGATCCGAACGATCCGGAGGGCTTCACCCGGCCGCAGCCGTTCGTGGTTCATCCGTCGGCGGCGCCGCACTACACCGGGCCGATCTCGATCTTGGCCGGCGGCTCGACGTTCAGCGCGGGTGAGGCGGTCACGCAGGCGCTGCTCAATCGATCGCCGCGGCCGGTCGTCGTCGGCGAGAACACGCAAGGCGTGTTCTCCGACATCCTGGACCGGCAGCTGCCCAACGGCTGGATGTTCGGGCTGCCCGACGAGGAGTACCTGACGGCTTCGGGGCGTACGTACGACATCGCCGGGATCCCGCCGGACATCGCGGTGCCGACGCTGACGCCGGAGCAGTTCGCCGACGGTACGGACCCGGCGTTCCGGGTCGCGGTGGACGCACTCCGGCGGCGCTGATCGCCGGCGCCCCCACCGAATCGATATCGATGCGACGCGCGCCGCCTTGATCGGCGACAATCCACGCGTGGCCGCCTTCAGCATCGACGAGACCGAGCGCAGCCCTTCTCCGGCGTCCCGGTCCTCGTCGACCGCGCTCGCCGCACGGGCCCTGGGCTCGGTCCCACCGACGGTGCTGGTGCTGCTGGGCATCCTCAGCACCCAGCTCGGCGCGGCACTGGCGAAGCACCTGTTCGGCGCGGTCGGCGGCTTCGGGGCGGTGGCGCTGCGGCTGTTCTTCGCCGCGGCGGTGCTGACGGGGTTCTGGCGTCCGACGCTGCGCATGGACCGCCGCGCCTGGACGGCGGTGCTCGGCTACGGGCTCGTCCTGGGCTCGATGAACCTGTGCTTCTACCAATCGCTGGCCCGGATCCCGCTGGGCATCGCGGTGACGACCGAGTTCCTCGGGCCGCTGGCCGTGGCGCTGGCCGGATCGCGGCGCTGGCTGGACGCGTTGTGGGCGGTGCTCGCCGGCGGCGGCGTGCTCCTGCTGACGGAGGGCGGCGGCAAAGTCGACCTGGTGGGCGTCATGTTCGCCCTCGGCGCCGGCCTGTTCTGGGGCCTGTACATCCTGATGGGCGCCGCACTCGGCCGGCACACCAGCGAAGGCGACGGCCTGGCCCTGGGCATGGCCGTCGCCGCACTGCTGGCGGTGCCGTTCGGCGTGGTCAGCGGCGGCACGGCACTGCTGCGACCGTGGGTGCTGGCGGTCGGGCTCGGCGTGGCGCTGCTGTCGTCGGTACTGCCGTACTCGCTGGACCTGGAGGCGCTGCGCAAGATCCCGCCCAGCGTCTTCGGGATCCTGATGAGCTTGGAGCCGGCGGTGGCGGCACTGATCGGGCTGATGGTCCTCGGGGAGTCGCTGGGATGGTCGCAGTGGATCGCGGTGCTGTGCGTCGTGGTGGCTTCGGTGGGGGCCACTCGCGGCGCCCGACCGAACACGTGAGAGACCACCGATGAATCAACCGATGAATCAATGGGCTGCTGCCCGAAAACTCTCAAGACGTAAGGCAGCGTCAAGGCCCGTCCATCCAATAGCGTATGCGTGTCCTGGGCGTCGGCGGATGCCACCCACGACGCCGAAACCACGCAAAGGGATGGGGATCCATGCAGAAACCGACGTCCACGAACGGACGCAGAATCGCCGCCGCGATGTTCCTCGGCGCGACGTCCACCGCGATGGTGGCGGGTACGGCGCACGCGGACGGTGTCACCGGCGCGAAGGTCCACAAGGACTATCTGGACGAAGGCTCGGTCGCGATGAAGGGCGACGCGAACACGCCCACCGCCCTCATAGGCCTGGACGTAGAGGGAAGCAGCAACACGCTGTGGACCTACTGCATCCAGCAAACGGTCGGGCTGAACAAGAACGAGACCTACGACGAGCACTCGTGGACTGAGGAACAGCAGCGGACCGGCATCGACCCGCAGCACCTTGAGGGGATCAAGTGGATCCTCAACAACTCCTTCCCGCAGGTCGACGTGGACAAGCTGGCAGCGGCTGCCAACGTCGGCGGCTCCCTGACTCCGGTGGAGGCCGTCGAGGGCACCCAGGCCGCGATTTGGACCTTTGCGGACCCCAGGCACAAGAGCGCTCTCGACGAGTCGGCCGAGGCCGACCCCAATGTCACCACGCTCTACAAGTGGCTGATGTCGCAGGCCGCTCTCCACATGGGCGACAGCGATCAGCCGCAGGCCTCGCTCAGCATCAGCCCGGCGCCGTCGCAGACCGTCCCTCAGGCCGGATCCAAAGTCGCGTTCACGCTCACGAAGAGCACCGCCATCTCGGCCGGGTCCATCACCGTCACCCTCAACGACGCGCACAAGACCGGCGCCAAGCTCGTGGACGCCAGCGGAAAGACCATCGCAGCGCACGCGACGTTCAAGACCGGCGACACCGTCTACGTGCAGCTGCCGAGCACGCCGACCAGCGGCGAGGTCTCCCTGACCGCCACCGGCACCGTCAGCGGCATCCAGGCCGGCCGGGTGTTCCTGAGCGCCGACAGCGCACCGTCGCAGAACCTGATCCTCGCGCAGGCGCAAAGCACCCCGGTGTCCGCGACCGCCGACATCAAGTGGGTCCCGGCCACCGTGCCGACGACCACTCCCACCAGCCCGCCGTCGACAGCGCCGAGCTCACACCCCACCACCTCCGCCCCGAGCACCCACCCCCCGACCACCCCGAGCACGTCGCCCTCCACCCCCACCCCCGGCGGCCTGGCCCACACCGGCGCCGGCGGCACCGTGCCCCTGGCCGGCGGCGCGCTGGCGCTCGTCGCTGCGGGCGGCGGGATGATGGTTTACACGCGGCGGAGCAAGAAGCAGAGCTCGCATTCGTGATGCGGTAGCGCTCAACGCTGCACCGCGTATTGCGTGCTGCGTATTGCGTCGGAGTCCCGTGGCGGCGTGGATCCTGGGCCGCTGCGGGGCTTTCGGCGCGTCGGCGTCGAGTGCGCGCTCGTACCAGTCCCCTGCGACCGTGCGCGCACGCCAAGTCCCGCTCGGCGGCTGAATCACCCGAACGGCCACGCTGCGGTGAGCTGGGGACGGCAGGTGACGCTAACGTCCGCATTGGCGGCGGCTGGCGCGCAGCGGGCGCCGACGGAGGGCGGTGACCGACGATGAACCCGCGACCTTCGGAACACGAGCGAAGCCCGAGCACCGCGGTCAGCGCCGCCGACCCGAGACGCCCAACCACCACAACCAGCGCGAACAACTCAACCAAACCCGCCGCGCCGCCCGATACGAGCGCTGCGCCGAGCACCGCGGTCAGCGCCACCGCGCCGCCCAACGCCCCCGCCGGCACCAGCACCAGCACCAGCCAGCCTGGCGCCGCCAGCTCGCCCGGCGCGAGCCGCGCGTACACCGCCGTCGCCGACCTGCCCACCGCAAACACCGCCCCCTCGGCGAGCCCTGCCCGCGCCGCCACCACCCCCCACCGCCCCGGCCTCGCCACCGGCCTCCTCGCATGGTTCGCCGAGCGTCCGCCGGCCGCCGGGTCCGCCGTCATGGCGACCGGCATCGTGTCCGTCGGGCTGCGGCAGGTCGGCGCGGGTGTCCTGTCCGACGTCGCGCTGGCGCTGGCCGGGGTGCTGTGGCTCGCGCTGGCGGAGGACTTCGGGCGGCGGCTTCTGTGGCAGCGGCAGCGCTGGGCGTCCGAGTCGCGCACTCCGGCGGCGCTGACCGGGGTCGCGGCGACGACCGTGCTGGGCGTGCGCATCAGCCTGGCCGGGTGGCAGCCGGTGGCGGTCGCGCTGCTGATCCTCGCGACGCTCCTGTGGCCGCTGCTGTTGTGGGCGGTGCTGCGCCACCTGACGCCGCACATGCCCGGCGCCGTGTTCCTGATCTGCGTCGCGACGCAGGGGATGGCGACGCTGAGTGCCACTCTGGCCGCCGCGCTTCCGGCGCGCTGGCTGTTCTGGCCCGCGCTGGTCCTGTTCGTCATCGGGCTGGGGCTGTACCTCTACGCGCTCGGCCACTTCGATGGCTCCGCCGTCCGCGACGATGCGGGCGACCACTGGGTCGCCGGCGGGGCGCTGGCCATCTCGGCGTTGGCGTGCGCGAAGCTCACCGAGGCCAAGAGCTGGACCGGCTCGCTACACAGCACGCTGCAGGTGACCGCGCTCGTGCTGATCGCGCTGGCCTGGCTCTGGTACGTCGTACTCGCCGCGGCCGAGGTCCGCTGGCCGCGCCTCCGCTACGACGTACGCCGCTGGGCCACGATCTTCCCGATGGGCATGACCGGTGCGGCGACGTCGGAAGTGGCGAAAGCCACCGGCTGGAGCCACCTCACCGGCGTGGGACACACGTTGGTGTGGATCGCCGCCGCGGCATGGCTTCTCGTCTTCATCGGTCTGGTCAGAGACGTTGCCGGCCAGATGCGCCGTGCCGAACCTGCCGAACCTGCGGAACCTGCCGATCCCGGCAAGCCGAGGAAAGCCTCAGGGGCCGCCCGAATAACGGACGACCCCTGAGCCCACGCACTCACGCACTCAAATCAGGACACGACAGCCCTAAGGCGCCACGCGCCCCCCAACAGCCTGAGCAACCTGCCCCTCAACCACGTCCGAGACAGCGACCGGCCCGCCGAACAGCTCGACCGCCCCGCCGGCCAGCGCCTGGCTGAACCCGTGCAGCGCGGTGGCGGTCCCGTCCGGCAGCTTCACCGGGTCGGTGAGCAGCAGCGGGCTGTGCGCCGCGGCCAGCATCGCGGCGCCGGTCAGGGCGTCGGCGAACTGCGTGCCGGTGGCGACGCCCACGGTCTTCGGGGCCGAGAACGTGCCGGCCACCAGCGCGGCCGTGGCGTAGCGGTCCCAGCCGACGAACTGCGCCGAGGCGTCGCGGTTCGGCAGGTGCGCGGCCGCGGCGACGGCCTGGCCGCCGACCGCCGCCACCGAGTGCGCGCCGGCCACGAAGCCGGCGACGGCCGGGGACAGCGTGCGGTCGTCGGTCAGCAGGATCGCCGCCGGGGTGGCGGCGCCGCCGTAGGTGGCCGAGAACGGGCCGGCCGTCAGGGCGTCGGCGAAGTCGTGGCCGGTGGCCAGGACCACCTTGCCGGACGCGGCGCCGACCTGGTTCGCGATCTGCAGCGAGGTCGCGTACCGGTCGGCGCCGCCGAGCCGGGTGATCTGCCCGGCCGGCAGGCCCAGCGCCGAGACGACCTGGTCCGACACCGCGTTCTGGCCGCCCAGGACGTACACCTTGCCGCCGGGCGCCAGGACCCGGTGGATCTCGGCGACCACGGCCGGGTCGGCCGCGTGCGACGGCGTCAGCAGCAGCGGGCCGCCCTTCTCGGTGGCCAGCGGGACGCCGGACAGCGCGTCGGGGAAGGTCTCGCCGGTGGCCAGGACCACGGCCTTGGCCGAACCCGCCGTCGGGAACGAGGACTGCGACACGGTGATCGCGGTGCCGTAGCGGTCCGAGCCCCAGACCCGCTTCACGACCGGGACGCCCGGCGCCGGGTTGGTGGGCGGCGTCGGCGGCGTGGGCGGAGTCGGCGGCGTCGGCGGCTGCAGCGGCGTGACGGTCGCGATCTTCGACAGGTAGTCGTCGGCCGGGGAACCCAGGCCGGTCGCGTCGTCGTAGCCGGCGGCGGCGGACAGCGAGGTGTCCTGGCCTGCGTGGAACATCGTGCCGCGCGTCGGGTTGGCGGCCGAGGTGTAGATGCCCTCCAGCACCGACGGCTGGCCCGCCGGGGACCCGGTCACGTCGTGGAACGCCGAGGTGCCGTTCAGCGCGTACAGCGCCGGGTTGGCGAAGCCCAGGGCGTGCCCCGCGGCCTGCTTGGCGTCGGCCTGCAACGCCGAGAACTCCGGAGCGGCCACCGAGGTGCCGCCGTAGCCGCCCTCGCTGTACATCTTCGTGGTGCCGTCGGTCATGCCGACCAGCACCGAGCTGGCCAGCGAGCCGTTCATCGCCACGTCCGGCAGGGTCCGCATCGGCTGCGTCGTGCCGTGGCCGCTGGTCGCCAGCGCGGAGGGCACGACGCCGGCCTGGTAGAACGGCTGCGGGATGTCCTCGGACGTACCGCCGCCGCCCCCGAAGTAGAACGAGAACGGCACGGTCTGGTTCGGCCCCGGGCCCGCCGCCCACGCGGCGTCACCCTGCGTGGCCACGGCCGTGTGGTCGCCCATGGTGGCCTCCCACGCGTACTTCCCCGCGGAGTCGGTGGCCAGCGTGGTACCGCCGACCGCGGTGACCCAGGCGTCGCTGGTCGGCCACTCGGTCTGCTTGCGCGCCGAGTTCGAGACGCAGTTCACGCCGCCGCCGGTGAAGTTCGCCGGGTCGTCGTCGCCGCAGTCGCCGGTGGAGAAGTCGAAGCCGATGCCCTCGGCCGCGCCCTTCTGGAATATCCGGTCGTAGGCGGCTATCAGCGACGGGTCCAGGTCCTGGCCGTCGGTGGTGTGCATGATCTCGCCCCAGGAGTTGGAGACCACGTCCGCCAGGTGGTTGTCGACGATCTTCTCCTCGGCGGCCATCAGGTCCGCGTCGGTGCAGGAGTTCGCGCCGACGTAGACGATGTTGGCGTCGGGGGCCAGACCGTGCGTCATCTCGACGTCCAGCGCCTCCTCGCCGGCCACGCCCGCGGTCCCGCCGCAGGCCTGCTGGTTCGTCCACTGCGACGGGTCGACCACTTCGGTGTACTGGCCCTGGGCGAAGGGCTTGTCACCGTGCGCGGTCGCGAACTTGTCCGCGTCCCCCTCCATGGTCGTGGAGCCGTACCAGTCGACGACCGCGATGGTCGCGCCCTTGCCGGTCATGCCGGACTTGGTCACGCCGTAGGCGTCGCGCAGCTGCTGCGGCGTGTACGAGCACGGCAGCAGCGCCGTCGGGCCGGGGTTCACACCGGCCGGCCACGCGCTGCTGGTGGTCGCGCCCCAGTAGGGCGAGCAGGTCTGGTTCGCGGCGTTGCTCGCGTTGACCTTCGCGGAGTCCGCGTGCACCCGCACCGAGGCCTGCGACAGGCCCGAGACGCCGTTGACGTAGTCGGCGACGTCGGCCGGGATGACCGCGGCGGAGGAGGCCGCGTACTTCACCGAGCCGTCAGTGCCCTGGTAGTCCTTGATCTGCGTGCCGAACGCACGCTGCACGGCGGCGGCGTCACCGACCGCGTCGATCCAGTCGCTCTGCACCCCCGAGACCTTCAGCCCCGCGCCGGTCAGCCACTTCTGCACCGCGGCGACCTGCGCCGGCGTCGCCCCGAAGCGGGCCTGCACCTGCGCCGGGGTCAGGTAGTGCTGGAAGGACGGGCTGTTCGGGTCGGACGCGGCGCGCGCCGCGGCCGCCAGCCCCGCCGGGTCCTGTCCGGTCAGGTACACCCGGGTGCTGATCTGCTGTGCGGCCGGCAGGGCCCCCCGGTCCTTGTCGGCCGTCGCCCACGTCGGGTGCGCGTCCGTCAGGATCTTGTTGGTGGTGCTGTGGTGCTGCGTGTCGGCCTGAGCGGGCGAGGCGGACGCGGACGCGGCGACAAGCGCGATGGCGACGGGGAAGACCCCCGCCATCACGGCCTGCGCACGCCGCCGCTGAGCGGCGTTCGGCATTGATGGATTCCCTTTCCCCTGTGGTGACATCCGCCCTGCGTGGAGTGCTGCCATAGCAGCCACTTCATGAAATATTCAGGAACGGCGACTGATGTCTATCCACTGGGAACCCGCAGGACAAGATACGGTCCGAGACCGTGACCGGTTCGTGTCCTGCAGACTCCGGAATCACGCGTGAGCTGTGGGGTTTCTCACTCCCCGAGGAAGCCGTATGAGCCCACCAAAGTCGCGGCGCCGCGCCGTGTCGGGGCGATGATGCGGTCCCCGGCGTTCTGCTGGAAAGCCTGGAAGGCGGCCAGCGGGCGCAGCAGATCGGCGTCATCGTCGTCGTACGCGACGAAGTGGACGAAGCTTACGCCGTCCTCCATACGGAACGTCGCGTAATGCAGGCCTTCGGGCTTCTCGGCTTTGAGTTGCGCGAAGACGGCCTCGACGAGGCGCTGGTTCTCATCGGCCTGGTCCGGCTTGACTTCGTACTGGATGATATGGGTGCTCATATCCGTTCTGTCTCCTCTGGGAGTTTCAGAGCCCTCGCAGCGCACGTTCTGCGCCCGATACCAATACAGACACTCGCGCCGGGGAAAACTGGTCGCGGGCCGGCGAGGTCTTCGCCTGCGAGCGTGTCGCACACCGTCCCACCTGCGACGCCGTACTACGGTGACCACCGTGACCTCGCCGACAGCGCAGCCCGAGCAGCCTGAGCAACCCGAGCAGCCCAAGCAATCAGTACAGCCCGAGCCGCCGCAGCACCGTGCCACCGCGCGCATGCTGCTCCGCCGCCCCAAGCTGTGGCTGATCCCGGCCGTCCTCGCGGCGCTGGTGGCGCTCCTGCTCTCGCTCCTCTATATGGGCGGCATCCTCGACCCGAACGGCAACCTGCACCGCCTCCCGATCGCGCTGGTCGACGCGGACACCGGCGCCCCGCTGCCGGGCCAGCAGCAGAACCTCGGCGCGCAGGTGGCGCAGGCGGTGCTCGCCGGGTCGCCGAAGGGGCAGTTCGACTGGAAGCAGGTCGGGCCGGCCGAAGCGCAGGACATGCTGGCCTCGGGCAAGGTCTACGGCGCGCTGGAGATCCCCGCCGACTTCACGGCCTCGATCGGCGCGCTTGTCACCGGCGGCGCGACCGTCCGCCCGACGATCACCGTGCTCACCAACCCGGGCCTGGGCAGCCTGGGCTCCTCGCTGGCCTCCCAGGTCACCCAGAACGCGGCCCACCAGTCCTCGCTGAGCATCGGCAAGCAGCTCACCGCCGCCCCCGCGGCCTCCGGCCAGGACGGCACCGCCCGGCTGCTGCTGGCCGACCCGGTCTCGGTCACCGTCCAGGTCGGCCACGCCATCGGCCGGCACAGCGGCCTGGGCCTGAGCGCCTTCTACTACGCGCTGCTGCTGGTCCTGGCCGGCTTCATCAGCGGCAACCTGATCCACTCCGGCGTGGACACCGCGCTGGGCTACGCCGACAGCGAGATGGGTCCCTGGCACACCCGGCGTCCGACCGTCCCGATCACCCGGACCCAGACCCTGGTGCTGAAGATGGTGATGACCGCCGGCATCTCGCTGCTCACCACCAGCATGGTGATGCTGGCCTGCATCGCCGTCCTCGGCATGGACGCGAGCCACATCCCGCTGCTGTGGATCTTCTCCTACTGCGCCTGCCTGGCGATCGGCCTGGGCGTGCAGGCCATCAACGCGGCCTTCGGCGGCATCGGCCAGCTGGTCTCCATGTTCGTCTTCATCGCCCTGGCCCTGCCCTCCTCCGGGGCGACCGTCCCGCTCCAGGCGGCGCCGACCATCTACCGCTTCCTCGGCGCGTTCGAGCCGATGCGCCAGCTCGCCGGGGGCGTCCGCGCCATCCTGTACTTCGACGCCCGGGGCGACGCCGGCCTGATGCGCGCCTGGCTGATGATCGCCGTGGGCGTCGCCGGAGCCCTGGTCTTCGGCTTCGCGATGACGCAGTACTACGACCGCAAGGGCCTGCGGCGACTGACTCCGCAGCCGATGCCGCCGCCGGCGGACTAGCTGACGACCGACCCTCCCGTTCGCCGTCGGAAAACATGGTTGCCCCGCCGCGGGCCGCTCCGTCACGGTGGACCCCGTGCCGAAGCCACCGTCACCGATCCGGCGAGTCACGTCCCGCTTGTCGCATCCCCTGTCCACGCTGAAATCCTCGCGGCGGGTCCGGGCCGTGCGCCTGCTGACCTCCGTCAGCCCGGCGCTGACCTGGACCGTCGCCGCGTTCGTCGTCGCCGAAGCGGTGCTGCCGAACCTCACACTGATCGCGATGGGCCGCGCCACCGGCCGCATCCCGGCCGCCGCCCGCGGCGGCCTGAGCTCCGGCGCGGGCCACTCGCTGCTGATCGCGCTGGCCGTCGCAGGGGCCTGCTACGGCTTGTCGCTGCTGCGCGGCCCGGCGCAGGACGCGCTGTCCTCGGTCGTGCGGGCCCGCATGGTCGTCGCGCTCCAGCGGCGGCTGGTGACTGCGGTCAGCGCCCCGGCGGGCATCGCGCACCTGGAGGACGCCGACACCCTGGACCGGCTGGCCAACGCGCAGGGACAGCTGATGAACGCCGCCCCGGCCGACGCCCCGATGACCATCGCCTCGCAGCTCGGCGGCTGGCTGTCCGGCACGATGGCCTGCGTCGTGCTGTCCACCTTCCGCTGGTGGCTGGGCCTGGCGATGTTCGCGGCGTGGATCGCGGTCCGCCACCCGCTGGGCACGCTGATCCGCACCCGGGTCGGCAGCTTCCGGGCCGCCGGGGTGCCGCTGCGGCGCGCCTGGTACCTGTTCGCGCTGGCGACCCGGCCGGGCGCGGCGAAGGAGGCGCGGGTCTTCGGCCTCGGCGGCTGGCTCGCCGCCGAGCACCGCACCCACTACGTCAGTGGCCTGACTCCCACCTGGGAGGAGATCCGACGCCAGGGCCGGCGCGTGGCGACCGTCTCGATCGGGGTCTTCGCGGTCTTCGCCCTCGGCGCCGGAACGCTCGGCTGGGCCGCGTACCACCGCGAGATCGGCCTGGGGACGCTGGCGGTGATGCTGACGATGCTGCCGTCCTCGATGTCGGTCGGCACGGTCTCGATGACCGACTTCCAACTGGAGATGATGCTCACCGCACTGCCCGACCTCGACGCCCTCACCGAGTCGCTGGTGCCGACCGCCGACCCGGCCGACAGCGACGCCGGGTCGGTCGACCCGACGGGCATGCCGGCCCGGGACGTGGTCTTCGAAAACGTCGGCTTCCGCTACCCCGGCGGTGAATCAGAGGTCTACAGCGACCTGAATCTGACGCTGCACGCCGGGGAATCGACCGCGTTGGTGGGTATCAACGGCGCCGGCAAGACCACGCTGGTCACCCTGCTGGCCCGGCTGCGCGACCCGGGGCACGGCCGGATCCTGGTGGACGGCGTACCGCTGAACAATCTGAGAGTCCGCGACTGGCAGAAGCAGATCGCCGTGGTCTACCAGGACTACACGCGCTACCCCCTCACCGCTGAAGCCAACATCACGCTGAACCTTCTAGGGGGTCCGGTCGACGAAGCGGCCTTCGCGCAGGCCGTCGAGCGCGCCGGTGCGACAGACCTGATCGAGGGCCTGTCGAACGGCCGGCACACGATCCTGTCTCCGCAGTACGAAGGCGGGACCGACTTGTCCGGCGGCCAATGGCAGCGCATCGCCTTGGCGCGCGCGCTGTACGCGATCTCGCGCGGCGCGACGGTCCTGATCCTGGACGAGCCGACGGCGCAGCTCGACGTGCGCGCCGAAGCAGCGTTCTACGACCGGTTCCTGGAGATCACGCACGGCGTGACCAGCATCGTGATCTCGCACCGGTTCTCCACGGTCCGCCGCGCCGACCGCATCGCGGTGCTGGACGGCGGCCGGATCACCGAGCTCGGCAGCCACACCGAACTCCTGGCCCGCGCGGGTACCTACGCGGACCTGTTCACCAAGCAAGCGGCGGCATTCACCGGGGGACGGAAGAGGGCATGAGCGGTACGGCACCAGACAGGGGCAACGGCGCGGCCCCGGACGCGGCTCCCACCACAACTCCCGCCCCCACCGACGAAAAGCCGCCCCGCAGCTTCGAACCAGCCCGCCGCCGCCAGCGCCGCCGCCTGTTCGGCGTCCTGGTCGGCTCCGGCTTCCGCGCCGCCCCGGGCATGATGACCGCCGCGACGCTTATGAGCCTGCTGGGCACCGCGGCCTCGGTCAGCTACCCCGTCGGCTACCGCATCCTCGTCGACGCCGCGCTGCGCCACGACGGCGCGCGCGTCGTGGTCGGCGTGGTGGTCGTGGCGGTCCTGTTCGGCACCGGCTGGCTGCTGCAGAACCTCGCAGTCGCGCAGGGCTCGCCGCTGACCGACGTCGTGAACGTCTACCACGCCGAGCGCCTCGCCGGGATGGTCAACGACATCCCGGGCCTGGAGCACTTCGAGGACCCCGAAGTCCTGCGCGAGGTGGAGCAGCTGCGGGACGGACGCCGCGGCCTGGCCGCCGCGCCGCGCCAGATCACCGGCATGGTCTCCAACGCCATCCGGATCGGCACCATCGCCGTCCTGCTGGCCACGGTCTACCTGCCGGTCCTGCTGGTCCCGATCGCCGCCGTGGCCCCGGCGCTGGCCAGCCGCCGAGCCTCGAAGATCGCCAAGAAGAGCGAGACCGACCTGGCCGACGACCGCCGGCTGCTCGGCGACCTGTTCGTGATCACCACCTCCGCGGACACCGCGAAGGAGCTGCGCACCTACGGCATCACTGACGACCTGGCGACCCGCCACCACCAGCTCGGCGACGCGGTGCGCAAGTCCGCGGTCGGCGCCGCGCTGCGCGGTGCGGCGTGGGAGGCCGCGGGCTGGCTGTTCTACGCGGCGTTCTTCATCGCGGCGATCGTCGTGCTGGTCCTGCGCGCCACCCACGGCCAGGTCTCGCCGGGGCAGATCGTCATGGTCGTCAGCCTACTGCGAAGGGTGCAGAGCCAGCTGTCCACGGCCTCCGACACCGCCGGCAGCCTGGCGAACTCCATCCGCAACGCCAAGCGCATGCTCTGGCTCCAGGACTACGCCAAAACCCAGATCCCGACCGGCACGCTGGAGGCGCCGCGAACCCTGGCCGAGGGCATCCGCCTGGACCACACCGCCTTCGCCTACCCGAACTCCGACAAGCAGGTCCTGCACGACGTCCTGCTGGACCTGCCGGCCGGCTCCACGGTCGCACTGGTCGGCGAGAACGGCGCCGGCAAGACCACCCTGGTCAAGCTGCTGACCGGCATGTACGCACCGAGCGAAGGCCGGGTCCTGATCGACGGCACCGACCTGGCCGACCTGGACCTGGCCTCCTGGCGCGGCCGCCTCACCGCGACCTTCCAGGACTTCGTCCGCTACCAGACACCGGCCCGCCAAGCCGTCGGCGTCGGCGACCTGCCCCGCATCGACGACGACGCCGCACTGGCCTCAGCCGTGGAACGCGCAGAGGCCACCACAGTCCTGACGCAACTGCCCGACGGCCTCGACACCCAACTCGGCCGCTACTTCCCCGGCGGCCGCGAACTGTCCGGCGGCCAGTGGCAGCGCGTGGCCCTGGCCCGCGGCCAGATGCGCGAGCAGCCGGTACTGACCGTACTGGACGAACCCACGGCAGCCCTGGACGCGATCACCGAGGCGGCAGTGTTCGACCGGCACGTCCGCATCGCCGCCGAACGCCGCGAGCAGGGAGCGATCACCCTGTTCGTGTCGCACCGGTTCTCCACGGTGCGCGCGGCGGACCTGATCGTGGTCCTCGACGGCGGCCGAGTCGTGGAGACAGGCAGCCACGAGGAGCTCATGGCCGCCGACGGACACTACGCGCAGCTGTATACGTTGCAGGCGCGCGCCTACCTGGATGATGCCGATTCGGGCAAGTAGCAGAACCTTGCTTACCCGCCCCAGCGATCGCAGTACACTTCCACGCGGTCACGGCCATGTCTGCCGTTTCGAGGTTCGGGGGGTCCGAAACATGAGCGGGGGCACCAGATTGATACGCGGGGCGGGATCAGCGGCGGTGGTCTTCGTGACCGCGCTGGCAACGGGATGCACGAGCTCGGCCGGCAGCAAGCCGCATACCCCGGCCGAATCTCAGGACGGCGGGAAAGCAAACGCCGCGACAGCCCTGGCCGCAGCTCCCGGAGCCCTGAAGGCGGCGAAGACCATGACGCTCGACGAAACCGGAGCATCCAACGGCCAGACAACCCACCTCACCGCCGAGTTCGACTACAGCGGAACCTTCAAAGGCCAGATGATCATGACGGTGACCGGCGGCACACCAACCGATCCCACCCAAGAACTTCCCTCCAAGATCGGCGCACTCGCAAACGCCGGCCAATGCTACGAACCGGTCGACGGAGGCGTGGCGACCACCGTCGGCGCCGCATTGCTGAAGGCGCTAGGCAAGCACTGGGTCCAGGTCCCGGGGATGGACACTTCTCTGGCCGCAATGAGCATGCGGACCTACCTCATGGCCGGCACGGCGGCCCGCTCCGACGACTACCTGCACAACGCGCTGGCCGCACTGCTGTCGTCAGGGGTGCTGATCCCCGACCCGGCCGCCCAGACCGGCGGAACGTTCCACTACACCGGGACACTGGACGACCCGGCGCTTAAAACCGCGAAGTTCACCGACGCACAACGCCAAGGCATGACGGACGACATGAACACCCGCAACGTCATGACCGAAAAGCTCGACGTCTGGCTCGCACCGAACGGGTTGCCAACCGAGCTCAAGTTCAGCGAAACGAGCAGCAACAGCACATACGGCGACCCACCCCTCAGCGGCGACGCACACTTCACCTGGGGCCAACCGGTGACGGTGCCCATGCCGGCAGCTTCGGACGTGACCAGCGAGTCCGAAGTCAGCAAGGCCCTCATGACGCTCGGTGGGCAGCCGAGCTAGGCCGCAGCGGGACCGGATGAAGATCCCGGTGGGGCTGCGGGTGGTGACCGGTCAGCGGCGGCCGGCCCCGTGGTGAGGGGGTCCGAAGGACCATGGGGGGTGTTGGTTCTGGGTCCCTCGCCGCGTCGGCGGGCTCTGCCAACCTGGCCGGGCCGGTGGTGTCAAGCCGGACGAAACAGCACCACAGCAACAGTGATCCGGCTTTACACCACCGGACCGGGCTGGTTCCGTTTACGGCGACGACGCGGCGAGGGACCCAGAACCTCGGCGACCACAAGCAGCGACCGCCGCCGACCAGCGCGACGCAGGCAACAGCGGATAGGAAGCCGAGCGGTCGCGGACCGGCGCCGAAGCGCCGGACGCGCGGGTCGCCCCCTCGCTGTAGAGCGCCCGCCGGAGGCCTCAAGGCGCCCACCACGCACGACGATTGCCGCCTACGACATGCGCAGTGACTCGGACCGGCGCGTGGTCTTGCACGCGCAAACCGCCACCCGCCAGCGCACTGCCGCAGAAGCCTGAACCGCCGCGCGGTCGTGCCAGCGAAAACCGGCGGCCGCCAGCGCGACCTGCGCGACACAACCGAACTGCGTCCCCCAGCGAGGCCATAAAACCTGCGCGAAGCCGTAAATATCGCCTGTAAAACCACAGAACTCCGCACACCCGGCAGCGCTCAAGCACCCAGCAGGAGCACCGAAGAAGCACACGAGACGGCCTAGACGACCTAGAACGCCCTAATCACCCCAAGACCCCTAAACAACCACAACCCGCTTCCCCAACGTATGCCGCCGCAAAAAGTCAACGCACGCCTGCGGACCCTCGTCAAGGCCATAGCGCCGCGCGACCGTGGCGCGCAGCTCGCCGCGCACTCCAGCCTCGGCGACATCGCGCATGGAGGCGAGCTCGCCGTCCATGTCAAGAATGAAGCGAAGCTCGATGTCATCGCGGCCGAGCAGATCCAGAGTAGTGACCGGGAACGTGATCGTCAGAAGTCTGCCCCCAGGGCGCAGGGCTTCCGCCACGGCGGACAGGCGATCACCCGGCAGCGCCACGTTAATCGCCACATCGACATCAGCCGGATACTCAGAGTCCTGGTACCCAATGACCTCGTCAGCGCCAAGTCCCCGCACCACCTCCGCCTCGCCATCCCCGTCAGACGCCGTAGCGATCACGTACGCCCCGGCGCCAGCAAGCAGCGGGAGCAGCGCGGTCCCCACCCCACCGGTCGCCCCGATCAGCAGAACCCGCTCCCCCGGCCGCACGTCCCCAGCCCGCGCCGTCGCCAACGCCGCCTGTCCAGCAGTAGCAAGCGCCGCAGCCTCCGGCGCAGCGAGGCCCGCCGGGCGGTGCGCAATGAGCGGCGTGTCCGCTTCGACGACCGCGTACTCCGCCATCGCGCCAGTGCCGAGCGAGGGCCGCGTGCCGGCCATGGCGCGCAGCACTCGGGGAACGGCCGTGCCGAACACCTCGTCGCCGACGGCGTAGGCCCTCACGCCCTCACCGATCTCGGCGACGGTTCCGGCGAAGTCGACGCCGGGGATATAAGGGAACTGAGCCTCCACCACGTCACGAAACTCCCCGCCGGGCAACTTCACGTCCGCCGGGTTGACAGAGGCGGCGGCGATCCGCACCCGCATCTGCCCGGGCCCGGGTCGCGGTACGGGGACTTCAGCGACCGTGTACTGCTCGGGCGGGCCGTAGCCGGTGGCGACGACGGCTTTCATCACCTTCGAATCCTGCTTGTCCACTACCCCTCCAGAAACGGACCGGGCGGTCAGTTTCCGCCCGCGAAGAGGCTAGCGATAAGCGGACCGGCCGGTCAACTTGTTAGGCTGCGGCAGTGAGCACCCCTCCGACCACGCCCGAAGCCTCCCGCCCTGCCCGCCCCCTCCGCGCCGAAGCCTCCCGCCCCTCCCGCCCCCTCCGCGCCGACGCCGCCCGCAACCGTGCACTCCTGCTCACCGCCGCCGCCGACGAGTTCGCCGAGCACGGCCTGGACGCCTCGGTCGCGGACATCGCACGCCGCGCCGGCGTCGGCAAGGGCACGGTCTTCCGCCACTTCCCGACCAAGGACGACCTGATCGCCGCGATCGTGCTCGACCGCGTCGAAGACCTGCGCACCGTCGGCGAACGCCTCCTGACGGCCGACGATCCCGGCGCGGCACTGCTGGAGTTCCTCATCGCCGCCGGCCACCAGCGCCAACAACGCGATCTGTCGTTCCTGATGGCCGCCGGAGAACTGAAACCCGAAGTGAAACAAGCCCAAGCCGCACTGTTCCAAGCCATCGAGGACTTGGTCGCCCGAGCCCGCACCGCCGGCGCAGTCCGCACCGACGTCACCGGCACCGACGTCTTCCTCCTGATGTGCGCCCCGAACTACGTCAGCGGCTACGTCCCCGACGCCCCACCGGACCTGTGGCGCCGCTACCTCGCGATCATCTTCGACGGGCTGCGACCCGAAGGCGCGCACACCCTGCCGCAACCCGCCCCCACGCTCTGAACCGCCCGCTCAATCCCAGCTCATCCCGAGCTCAATCCCGAGCTCAATCCCAGCTCAATCCCAGCCCATCCCGAGCTCAGCCCCATCCAGGCAACGGCGCCAACGGCCAAGCCGGCGGCTCCGGCAGCTCTCCGCCACTCAGCCCCGCGGCATCGCACCGACCGCTGAGCCATCCCAACACCAGGTGGCCCGCGCCAGTCACCACCGGACCCTCGCCGGCCACCTCCCACGACTCCCCGAGATCCACGGCCTCCACGCGACCGATCGGGAACCCACGCACAGCCAGCGTGCCGAGCGTGTCGTCGAGCGCCCAGGCGACGTAAGCCGGCGGCCAGTCCTCAACGCGGTAGCCGACGGCAAGATCGACGTGGTGAGTCTCCAGTTCCCGCACACACCGCCTCAGCGTGTACCAGACCGGATGCTTCCAGCCCGCCAGCGCGGTGACGAGCGTGTCCCAGCGGTCCCGCGGCATCGATTCAGCAGCGTCGAGCAACCGGTCCAAACCGCCGGCGAGTTCCCCAGCGAGCTCGCCGATCGGACGCGCCGCAAGCCCCTCCAACTCGCGCACCATCGCAGCACGGTCCGCGCGAGGTCCGGGCTCAACCCCGTCGCGAGCCAGTTTGGTCATCCACAGATACGCATCAGCACTCTGCATCAGGTGCCCGACGACGTGAGCCCGGGTCCACCCCGGCAGCGCGGACGGCTCGCGGCCCTCCGCGTCGCCGATCCCGCTGAGCGAGGCGGCTATTCGCACGCCCGAGTCGCGGATCTCCTCGATCAGCTTCACACCGCCACCGGCGCCTTGATCGCCGGATGCGGGTCGTATCCGAGCACTGCGATGTCCGCGTATACGTAGTCGAACAACGAGTCCACCGGCTTCAACTCCAGCGTCGGGAACGCCCGCGCCTCACGCGTGAGCTGCAACCGCGCCTGCTCGACGTGGTTGTCGTAGACGTGCACGTCGCCGCCGGTCCAGACGAGGTCGCCGACAGCCAGGCCGGTCTGCGCCGCGATCATGTGGGTCAGCAGCGCATAGGAGGCGATGTTGAACGGCACGCCCAGGAACATGTCCGCGCTGCGCTGGTAGAGCTGGCAGGACAGTTCGCCGTCGGCGACGTAGAACTGGAAGAAGGCGTGGCACGGCGGCAGGGCCATGTTCGCCAGCTCCGCGACATTCCAGGCGGAGACGATGATGCGGCGCGAGTCAGGGTTCGTACGCAGCTGGTTCAGGACCTCGGTGATCTGGTCGATGTGACGGCCGTCCGGCGTCGGCCAGGAGCGCCACTGCACGCCGTAGACCGGGCCGAGGTCGCCGTCGGGGGCGGCCCACTCGTCCCAGATCGTGACGCCGTGCTCCTGCAGCCAGCGGACGTTGCCCTCGCCGCGCAGGAACCACAGCAGTTGGTAGGCGACGGACTTGAAGTGGACCTTCTTCGTCGTGATGAGCGGGAAGCCGTCGTGGAGGCGGTACCGGAGCTGGTGTCCGAACAGCGATCGCGTGCCGACACCGGTGCGGTCGGACTTGACCGCACCGGTGGTCAGCACGTGCTGGAGCAGGTCTTCGTACTGGGTGTCGGGCATGCGTGCACGGTACCGCCTACGGCGTCGCGGGAGCGTCCACGACGCGGCGGGACCCGATCACGGCGCCGCCGGGGCGCCGACCGGTTCGGGCTCCGCGCGGCCGGGCCTGGCAGCCGGCATTTCCGGCTCGCCGTGCACCAGCCAGTGGATCGCCACCGCGGCGATCGCCCCGACCAGCGGTGCGACGATGAACAGCCAGCTCTGCGACAGCGCGTTGTTGTCCGCGAACAGCGCCGGGCCCAGCGCTCGGGCCGGGTTCACCGACGTACCGGTCAGCGGGATGCCGACCAGGTGGATCGCGGTCAGCGCGGCGCCGATCGCGATGCCGGCCACCGGCTTGTCCCCGGGGCCGCGGGTGGTGCCCAGGACCACCAGGACCAGCACCGCGGTGAGGATGATCTCGACCAGGAACGCGCCGGACGCGGAGATGAACAGGTCGGAGTTCTTGCCCCAGCCCGGCGAGCCGAACGACTTGCGGGAGAACGGGCCGCCGCCGAGCGGTTCGCGCACGGCGCTGGCGATCCAGTGCAGCAGCACCGCGCCGATGATGCCGCCGGCGAACTGCGCCACCCAGTACAGGACGCCGGCGATCGGGGACATCCGCCGCGCCAGCACCACGCCGAGGGTGACGGCCGGGTTCACGTGGCACCCGGACACCGTCCCGATCATGTAGACCAGCGCCAGCAGCGTGAAGCCGAACGCCAAAGCGATGCCGATGTCCCCGACGAACTTGCCAGCGAAGATAGCCGTCCCGACCGCCAGCACGACCAGCAGCATGGTGCCGACGAACTCCGCCATCAGCGCCCGCCAGCCGCCCTCGACCTGGTCGAGCACTGATGCGCCGGCTCTGGGTGTATTAGGAGCGTTGGGCGCATCAGCGGCGTGGGGTGCGTGCACCGGTTCCGAGCTCATAAGGCCTCCTCAAGATCAGCCCAGGACCCCACGGTAGGCGCCGCTCCCGGCCGGTGCCCCGGTACGGCAGGGCCGTCCGGGTGGTCGGCGCGGGCCGAAACCCGGCCGGGGCTTGGCGACGCGCCGCTGGTGGGAGGTCCCCCGAAGGTCCCCCGAACGGAAGCCCTGAGCGACAGAGGCCTTGTACTCACAGAGCGCAGGGCGTTTCCGAGGGCTCAGGCCCGGCGCGCCGCCCACGCCGTGCGCGCGCCGCGCACCACCAGATCGCCGCGCCGCAGCAGGAACTCCTCGCCGTCGGGATCGAGCAGGCGGTCCAAATTGGCACGGTCTTCGGCGGACAGCTGGTCGGCCAGGCGTTCGCGCAAGCGGCTGGTGATGCGCTGCGCCAGGCGGTTGGCGGCCGGCGGGGCGGGATGGATGGCGAGGTCGAAGACGCGCTTCTCGGCGACTGTGAAACCGGCCCGCTCCAGATGGCCGGTCCAGTCCGGCCAGGAGTTCCAGCCGTTGTCCGCCGAGGCTCGCCGGCAACGTTCTTCCAAGCCTGGAAAGACACCGTCAGGCAGGAAGCGCGGCATCCCGTCCATCTCAACGACCACGAGCAGCCCGCCGGGGTTCAGCGCCGCGTGGATGTCGGCGAGGACCCGGTCGGGGTCGGCGACGTGGTGTAGCGAGGAGCTGGCCCAGGCCAGGTCGGCGGTGCCGACCGGCGGCCAGGCGGTGTCGAGGTCGGCCTCGACCGGGCGCACGCGGTCGGCGATGCCCTGCGCGGCGGCCGCGGCCTGGAGGCGGTCGAGCATGGTCGTCGAGCGGTCGATCACGATCAGCTCGGCGTTCGCAAAGCGGCGCGCGAGCGCCAGGGTGCCGGTGCCGGTGCCCGCGCCGACGTCGAGGACGGTGTGCGGCTCGGCTTCGGTGTGGGTGGCGGCCCAGGAGGTCAGCTCGTCGAGGTAAGGGCCGACCACCTCCGCGTCGAGGTCCAGGATGTCCGCCATGGAGGCGTCGGCGGCAGCGTCGGCAGCCGCGTCCGCGCCATGCTGGTGATGGCCGTGCCCTTGCTGGTGACCGTGCCCTTGGTGGCCGATGTGATCGTGTTCCATGCCTCCAGCCTAGGCACGATCTGCGCGAGCGGCATACCATCTTGCCTATGACGCAAGAACCCGACGTCGACGCCATCGTCCGCCAACGCATCCGCAGCCTGCGCCTGGCCCGGGGCTGGACGCTGGACTCGCTGGCCGCACGCTGCGCCCTGAGCCCGTCCAACCTCAGCCGCATCGAGACCGGCCAGCGCCGCATCGCCCTGGACCAGCTGGTGCCGATCGCCCGCGCCCTGGGCACGACGATCGACCAGCTGGTCGAGCCGCCGGACGAGGCCGGGGTGGTGATCCGGCCCGAACCGGTCTGCGGGAACCCGGGCATGACCAGCTGGCTGCTGTCCCGCGAGCGCTTCCTGAACGGAGTGAGCGTCGCCAAGGTACGTATCACCGACGAGCGCCCCACCGGCCCGGACCAGCTACGGATCCACTCCGGGCACGAGTGGTTCACGGTCCTGTCCGGGACCGCCGAACTCCGGCTCGGCGAGCGCACCATCCTGGTCCAGGAAGGCGACGCCGCGGAGTTCAGCACGATGACGCCGCACCTGATCACCGCGCACGGCGCCGCGGTGGAGATCCTGTCGATCCTGGACCACGAGGGCGAGCGCGCTCACCGGCACGACACCGACCCGCGCTAACCGCGCCAGCCACCACTGGCCCGCGCTGGCCGACACGACCCGCGCTGAGCCACCGGCCCGCACCGGCCCGCACCGAGCCGCACTAAGCCGCGCTGGCCTGCGCTGAGCCGTACTGAGCCGTACTGGCCTGCGCCGAACCGCACTTAGCCGCACCGGCCCGCACTGACCTGCACCGAACCGCACTAACCCGCACCAGCCCACGCTGACCCGCACCGAACCGCTGAGACCGCCAGGCAGCCGGCCGTCCCGCGTCCGCCCGCTAACGGTTCGCAGCGCCGCCGGTCTGGTCCCGCGCGAGCACGTCGGCCACCGCGTCGACCACCGCCTCGATCGAGTCCCGCACCCCGGGCGACAGCTGCTCGTCCTCGGTCAGCCGCGACAGCCGGCGCCGCGCCGATCGGCCGCGCAGACCCGGATACAGCTCCTCGTCCAAGCCGCAGGCGTGCACGATGCTGCCCAGCGCGCGGTCGCCGGGCGAGGAGACGTTCTCGACTCGCGTCCTGACATACGCGCACCGCTCCAGATCCACGAGCACCAGCCGCGACCGCGTCCGGCCGCCGTCCCCCCGACGCTCGATCCGGATCACCCCCCGGTCGGCGAGCAGGGTCACGTACTGGTGTAGCGCCGCCGGCTCCGTGGGCCGCTCGCTGAACCAGGACTGCAACCGCGGCGCCCCGCCCTCGGCGTGCAGCGTGGCCAGCGACCGGTCCACCAGCGGGTGGCCGATCGGCCGCGGATCGGCGACCGCGATCCGGCCCTCGGCCACCGCCACGCGCCCGGCCAGACTCAGGTCCAGCGCCTCGGCCCCCCGCAGCGCCGGGCCCATCGCCTCGGCCGCCTGCACGCGTCCGTCGCGCGGGCTGATCGCGAGTAGGAGTAGATCATCCCCGATTGTCACAGGGCCGAGCATAAGGGTGCTTACTACACTGGTGAAAGACGCGAGCGACGACGAACCCTTACATCAGGGCCCGGACGCCGTACGCCGATGTGCGGGCGGCGCGCGAGATCGCGCTGGCGGCACCCCGCCGTTCGCGAACCGCGGCGCCGGGGAAGCGCCGTAAGTGGCGCCTTGAGACAGGCTTGAGACGCGCCGACGATCGCCCCCGGACGCCGAGCGACCGCCTCGGCCGACTCCAGGACTTACACGCTCAAGGTAACCCCCGCCCAGTCCGCCGAAACCGGCGCGAGCCAGGCGAATGATTCGCCACCGAGCAGGCCATGTCCGCAGATGAGCCGCTTTCGAGTGAATCCTTAGGTGACAACCCCTAACCGTCGAATAGCGCTTTACCGATCCCTTGCGACGGTCCGTCTGGTGTCATGGTACTGATCCCCAATAGATCCACTACAGATCCACTACGGCGCCGATCTGCACGGCGGCCGAACCGGGGCCCGGCCGCGCCGCATCAGAGCCTTTATAAAGACACTGAAAAGCTGTCAAGATCTACTTTTCAGGCAAATCCAAAGGCTTCGTCAAATGTCTTGACTTCGCATCGCGGCGAATGAAACCTTCGAAGACGTAGCAGTCCAAGCGAGGACAAGAGTGCCGGAAAAAGACAGGACACAGCTGCCTGCCTGCCGTGGGGGTCCGGTTAGTACGCCGCCGTCGCAACGCACTGATGTGCGCCGCGCGCGCCCTCCTTCGAACCCGGTCGTCTTGCCGCGTTGACGGAACGGAGGGGGAATGCCGGTCCAAACCACTTACCCCGGCGTCTACATCGAGGAACTCCCGAGTAGCGTCCGGACCATCATCGGGGTCACCACCTCGGTGACCGCTTTCGTCGGGCAGACCCGCCGGGGCCCGCTCAACCAGCCGGTCACGCTGACCAGCTTCGCCGACTTCGAGCGCCAGTTCGGCGGGATCAGCGCCGACAGTCCGGTCAGCTACGCGGTCTCCCAGTTCTTCGCCAACGGCGGGAACGTCGCCATCGTGGTCCGCGCGGCCGCGGCGGGCACCGGGGCTTCCGCGAGCGAGGCCCTGGCCTCCACCGACAGCCAAGCCACCGCGACGGCGCTGACGCTGACCGCGACCGAGCCCGGTGCCTGGGGCGACGCGCTGCGCGTCACCGTCGACTACGGCACCGCCGCGCCGGCCGGCACCTTCAACCTCACCGTCTTCGACACCGGCGGCACGATCAGAGAGTCGTACAGCAACCTGTCGATGAGCTCGGCCGACCCGCAGTACGTGACCTCGGTGGTGAACGCCGGCTCGGCGGTGGTCTCGGCCACCGCGACCGGCAGCGGCCGCCCGGACCCGTCCGGCACGGTCTCCAAGGACTTCCCGACCACGCTGCCCGACCTCACCCAGAGCTTCCAGGTGGCGATCGGCTCGGCCCAGCATGACGTCACCATCTATCAGAGCCCTGCGGACGGCGCCTCGCCGCCGGCCACCGTCGCGGAACTGGCGACGCTGTTCGAACGCAAGCTGCGCGCGCTGCCGGACGCGCCGGGCAAGCGGGCCTTCGGGGGCCTGCGGGTCTACGCGGTCGGCCAGAAGATCCAGGTCGTCGCCGGCTCCTCGGACCCGGCGGACACCGTGCGCTTCTCCGGCACCGAGGCGAACAACCTCGGCCTGGAGGGCACGGTCAACCCGCCGGCGTTCGCGCTGACCGGCGGCACCGACGCCGGCAAACCGTCGCCGACCGACCTGATCGGCAGCGAGGCGGCCAAGACCGGGATCCAGGCGCTGCGCGACGTGCTCGACGTCAACCTGCTGTGCCTGCCGGAACTGGCCGCGTACAGCGACCCGGTCCAGGCCACCACGGTGATCTCGGCCGCCGAATCGCTGTGCCAGGACAAGCGGATGTTCCTGATCGTGGACGCCCCGGCGTCCTGGACGACGCTGGACACCGCGCGGGCGCACCTGTCCGACTTCGACCCGGTCCGCAACGACCACGCCGCGCTGTACTTCCCGGCGCTGGAGGCGGTCGACCCGCTGACCGGCCGCCTGCGGGAGTTCCCGCCGTGCGGCGTCGTGGCCGGCATCATGGCGCGCACCGACAGCCAGCGCGGGGTGTGGAAGGCCCCGGCCGGCACCGACGCGCAGCTGATGGGCGCCTCGGCGCTCACCGTGACGATGACCGACCCGGAGAACGGACTGCTCAACCCGCTGGGTGTCAACTGTCTGCGAAACTTCCCGGTGGTGGGTCCGGTGGTCTGGGGCGCCCGGACGCTGGCCGGCGCCGACATCCTGGCCTCGCAGTGGAAGTACGTGCCGGTGCGCCGGACCGCGCTGTTCCTGGAGGAGAGCCTTTACCGGGGAACGCAGTGGGTGGTCTTCGAGCCCAACGACGAGCGGCTGTGGTCGCAGATCCGGCTCAACGTCGGCGCGTTCCTGCGGACCCTGTTCCAGCAGGGCGCGTTCCAGGGCACGTCGGCGAAGGACGCGTACTTCGTCAAGTGCGACAAGGACACCACCACGCAGAACGACATCGACAGCGGCGTGGTGAACATCGTGGTCGGCTTCGCACCGCTGAAACCGGCGGAGTTCGTGGTCGTGCAGATCCAGCAGATGGCCGGACAGCTGCAGGTGTGAGGGGGACCCAATGGCGGAATTCACAGTCAACGCACAGCGCTTCGATCCCTACAAGAACTTCAAGTTCCTGGTGGTGTGGGACGGCCGCACGGTCGCCGGGGTCAGCAAGGTCAGCGCCATCAAGCGGACCACCGAGGTGGTCAAGCACCGCAGCGGCGGCGACCCCTCCACGCCGCGCAAGTCGGCCGGGCGCACCGAGTTCGACGGGATCACGCTGGAGCGCGGCATCACCCACGACATGGAGTTCGACCAGTGGGCCAACAAGGTCTGGATGGTCGGCGCGGGCCGCGGGGTGGAGTCCTCGCTGCGCGACTTCCGCAAGGACATCGTGATCGAACTGCTCAACGAGGCCGGCCAGGTCGCGGTGGCGTTCAAGGTGTACCGGGCCTGGGTGAGCGAGTACCAGATCACCTCCGAGCTCGACGGCAACGCCAACGCCGTCGCGATCCAGCACATCAAGCTGGAGTGCGAGGGCATCGAGCGCGACCCGGAGGTCGCGGAGCCCGAGGAGCCCTCGTTCACGTTCCCGTCCTGACCGGTTGAGCCTTTCCACAGGACGGGGCCGAGATGCCGGGGGCGGTGGAGGTGCTGGCGACCTGGGAGGCCGGGACGACGGCCGGCGCGGCCGAGCGGACGCTGCTGTTGCACGCGCTCGCACGGCCGCGGGCCGCCGTCGCGGAGCTCAAGGCGACGGCTGTGGGGCGGCGGGACGCGGAGCTGTTCGCGTTGCGCGGCGCGCTGTTCGGGGACCGGATGGAGGTCGTGGTCGGGTGCCCGGACTGCGGGGAGAAGCTGGAGTTCGAGCTCGGGGTGCGGGCGCTGCTCGGGGATCGGGCGCGTCAGACCCCTGATGAGCAGAGCTCCATCGAGCAGAACAGCTCCTCCGAACCACAGATGCTGCACGTCGACGAAGGCTCGTGGTCGGTCGACTTCCACTCACCGACCGCGGCCGACCTCGAAGCGGTGTCCGGCATCAGCGATGCCGACGCCGCCCGCAAGGCGCTGCTGACCCGGATCGTGATCCGGGCCGAGCGTTCCGGCCGCAAGCTCGACGCGTCCCGGATCCCGGCGTCAGTGCAGCAGACCATCGCTTCGGCCGCCGCCGAGGCCGACCCGACAGCCGACGTCCGGCTGGCGATGCAGTGCCCTGAGTGCTCCCAGAAGATCAGCGCGGAACTCGACATCTCCGAATACCTGTGGCGCGAGCTGGACGTCTGGGCCCGCGCCGTCCTCTCCGACATCCACCTCCTCGCCTCCTGCTACGGCTGGAGCGAGGACCAGATCCTGGCGCTGAGTCCTCAGCGACGCCGCTACTACGTGGAACGGTGCGTCGATGGCTGACTTCTTCGACCGACTGCTCGCGAAGTCCGCGTCCGCGCCGGTTCCGCGGGCCGCGGACGGCGACGGCGTCAGAAGCGCCGCCGCACAGCCTCGGCTGCCGCATCCGTTCGAACGCCCCAGCACGGCCGGGGACCTCGAATGGACCGAGCAGCCGCCATCAGAATCCGAATACTCAAGGCGGGGGAACGCGATGGAGCATCGGAGCGAGCCGACGTTCGGCACTCGGGCCGCCGGGCCCGCGCTGCCGCGCTCCGAGGACCGCGCCGTGACCCGGTCCCGGCCGGACACTCGATCCTCGACAGACCATGCTGTCAGTCCCCTGCTTGTCCTACCGGCAGTGGCTGAGCAACCACCGCCCCGATCGAATCCGCCGACACCGACGGTCGCCGCGTCGCAGAGTTCTTCCAGACTCACCGGCGCTTCCGCATCGACCGATTCCTCCGCCACCGCCTCGATCCTCGGCTCGCCGACGGACCGCCCCTCCGCCACCGCGATGCCCGCCTCGCGCCAACCCTCGGCCCAACCCGCGCCGACGCCGCGGCCCCGCCTCGCCGAACGCGGCGCGCCGCCGACCCAGCGCGCGGCCACCGCACCGCAACCGCCGTCGGTCACCGTCCGGATCGGCCGGCTGGAAGTCCGCGCCGCGACCCCGGCGCCCGCAGGTCCCGCGTCCCGGCCCGACCGCCGGACGCGCGAACCCGCGCTCAAGCTCGACGAGTACCTGGCCCGTGAAGGGGGGCGCCGGTGAGCAACTTCCTGGCGGTGGCCACGGCCACCGAGGCGCTGCGGCTGTTCATCGTCCGGGCGCTGACGCCCGACATCCCGTTCGCCGTCAACGTGACCTCCGGCCGGCCGCCGGCCGAACCGCCGGCCGAGCCGACCATCACCGTGTTCCTGTATCAGGTGACGCCGGACCCGTACCTGCGCAATCTGGACGAGCCGATGCGCGCCTCGGACGGCACGCTGCTCAGCCGACCGGTCGCGGCGCTGGATCTCAGTTACCTGATCACCTTCTTCGGCGACGAGACGCAGCTGGTCCCGCAACGCATGCTCGGCTGCGTCGTGCGCAGCCTGTACGAGCTGCCGATGCTCACCGACGACCTGATCGCCGAGGCCGCGCAGATGCCGTTCCTGGCGGGCACCGACCTGCCGGCGGCGCCGCAGCGGATCCGCTTCACCCCGACGCACATGGACACCGAGGAGCTCTCGAAGCTCTGGTCGTTCCTGCTCCAGACCAGCTACACGCTGTCGGTGACGTATCAGGCCGCCGCGGTGCTGCTCGACGGCCGCGAGACGCCCACCGCCGGCAAGCCGGTCCTGAGCCGCACGCTGACCGCCGTGCCCAGCACCGGCCCGCAGATCAGCGAGATCCTGTCCCGGCCGACCTCCGACCCCGGCGCGGTGCCGCAGCCCGGCCCGGTCCCGTCCGGCAACACGCTGGTCGTCCGCGGCAGCGGCCTGAAGTCCGACGAGGTGCTGGTGCGCTTCGACGCGCTGGAGGTGCCGGTGCCCGCGAACCAGGTGCGGGACACCGAGCTGACCATCGCGGTGCCGGCGACGTTGCAGCCCGGGACGTACACCGTGTCGGTGGTGCACAACCTGCTGCTCGGGGTGCCGCCGACGCCGCACCGCGGGTTCGAGTCCAACGGCGTGCCCATCGTGCGCCAGCCGACGATCACCGGCGCGGTGACGGTGACCGGCAAGACCGGCACGGACCCGGTGTCCGCGCAGCTGGGCGTCACGCTGGACATGCCGGTCGGCGACACCCAGCGAGTCAGCATGCTGCTGGACGAGATCACGCCGGCCGCCGGGACGCAGCCGCGCAGCTACCAGTTCGACGCGCCGTATCCGGTCGGCACCCGCACTAATCCGCAGACGGTGACGGTGCAGGCGACGAACGTCGCGGCCACGTCGTATCTGGTGCGCGTGCAAGTGGACGGCGCCCAGAGCCCGCTCGCCATCGGCGCGTCAGGGCACTTCGACTCGCCGTCAGTGGACCTCGGCGCGGCTGCGGCCACGCCGGCTCCCGCGAAGAAGGCCGCGGCACGCAAGACCACGCAGGCTCCGTCGACGAAGCAGCAGGGGAGCTGAGATGAGCGGGGCGCGCCCGGACGGCCGGGGTGAGGAGCACCTGCGGGCGCTGGCCGCCGCGATCTCGGACGTGCTCCGGCGGCTGGACGCGCATGCGGAGAGCAAGCAGGGGTCTGATAAGGAAGCCGACGGCGGCCGCCCCTCCGCCGAGGCAGCCGGCACCAGTGGTGCCACCGCTTTGGACACTGTCACCGCCTGCTTCGGTCTCACCCCCTTCGAGCGCGACCTCCTCGTCCTGGCCGCCGCCGCCGAGATCGACCCGCGCACTCCGGCCGCGTGCGCCGCCGCCTCGGGACCGGAGCTCGGGTATCCCACCTTCGGCCTCGGGCTGGCCGCGCTGAGCGACCCGCATTGGAGTGCCCTGACACCGGTCGCTCCCCTGCGCCGCTGGATGCTGCTGTCCATCGACGAGTCCAACGCGCTGACCAGCGCCCGCATCCACATCGACGAGCGCGTCCTGCACTTCCTGCTCGGCGCCCCCTACCTCGACCCGCGTCTGCACGGCCTCATCGAGGCCACGCCGCGCCCCGACGCGCTGCCCACCTCTCAGCACGTCGCGGCGGAGCGGATCGCAGCGGTCTGGCAGCGTCCTGACAGCGAGCCGCGGGTCGAGATCGTCGGCGCCGACCGGCAGACCCGGATCGAGATCGCCGCCCACGCCGCCGCGACCTGCGGCCTGCGGCTCTACGCCGTCCGCGCCGGCGAGCTCCCCGCCGACCCGACCGACCGCGACGCTCTGGCGCGTCTGTGGGAACGCGAAGCCGTCCTGCTGCCCGCCGCGCTGCTGGTCGACGTCGACGGCCCTGAAGACGCGGCCCGCGCGGAGGCCGTGCTCGCGGCCGGCACCACCCCGTTCGCGTTGTCGAGCCCTGATCCGCTGCCGACCCTACGCGTCCACCGCGAACGTGTCGGCGCGACAATGCCGACTACCGAAGAGCAGCACGTGCTCTGGGCGTCCACGCTCAACGGCACTGCTGCGCTCGCCGAGCCGAAGCTGCGTGAGCTCGTCGCGCAGTTCTCGTTGCCCGCGCACGTGATCCGCGCCGCCGGTGTCGCCGTCCGGCACGCCGCCGAAGGCCAGGACGCGGCTGCTGATCAGGACCCCGGCGAACTCCTGTGGCGCGCCGGTCTCGCCGAGGCCCGCATGGGCCTGGCCGACCTCGGCCGCCGGGTGGAGCCGCGCGCGTCCTGGGACGACCTGGTCCTGCCGACCGCGCAGCGCACGATCCTGCGCGAGATCGTCGCGCACGTCCGGCAACGCGCGACCGTCTACCGCGACTGGGGCTTCGACGCCGTGCTGCGCCGCGGCCTCGGGGTCACCGCCCTGTTCGCCGGCGGCTCGGGCACCGGCAAGACCCTCGCCGCCGAGGTCGTGGCGCGCGAGCTCGGCCTGGACCTGTTCGTCATCGACCTGTCCCAGGTGGTCAGCAAGTTCATCGGCGAGACCGAGAAGAACCTGCGCAAGGTCTTCGACGGTGCCGAGCGCGGCGGCGCGCTGCTGCTGTTCGACGAGGCCGACGCGCTGTTCGGCAAGCGCAGCGAGGTCAAGGACAGCCACGACCGGTACGCGAACCTGGAAGTCAGCTATCTGCTGATGCGCATGGAGGAATACCGCGGGCTGGCGATCCTCACCACCAACATGAAGAAGGCGCTCGACAGCGCGTTCATGCGGCGGATCCGGTTCGTCGTCGATTTCCCGTTCCCCGACATCCCCGAACGCGCCGAGATCTGGCGCCGCGTCATCCCGGAGCAGACCCCCGCGCGCGGCCTGGACCCGGCGCTGCTGGCCCGGCTGACCGTGGCCGGCGGCTCGATCCGCAACATCGCGCTGGCCGCCGCGTTCCTCGCCGCCGACGAGGGCGAGGAGCTGCAGATGCGGCACATGCTGGCCGCCGCCAGGACGGAGTACCTGAAGCAGGAGCGCTCCCTGCCGCCTGGCGAGGTGGCCGGATGGATCTGATCCGCGAGGTGCACCTGGAGATCGACGAGCTGGTCTTCACCGGGCTCGGGGCACTGGACGCCGCGGGCGTGGCGAGCGTGTTCGAACGCGAACTCGGTCGGTTGGTGCGCTGGAAGGGGCTGCCGATGGAGGCGCTGCGGCCGGAGCGCGTCGCCGAAGCCGTCGCGGCACTGGCGCCGTTGCCGGCGACCGGTTCGGCGCGGCGATTCGGGCTGGCGCTGGCGAACGCGCTGTTCGCCGGGCTTTCTGGTGGCGCGACGGCGCAGGCTTCTCCTATATCTACTGCGCCGTCTCCGCAACGCCGCTCCGCAAGGCCTGGTCCATCTGGTCCATCTGGTCCATCTGGTCCATCTGGTCCATCGGGGCCTGAGTCGGCCAGGAGCGCGGCATGAGCGCCCCGGCGGCGATGGCGCCGCAGGCGAAACAGGACTCGAACAAGGACAGCAGCAAGGGCGGCAAGCGTCGCGAGCGTCAGCCCAAGCAGCGGCAGCCGCTGACCCGGCCGCGTCCGGCCGCGCCGCGTCCCGTCGAGCCGGGCAAGATCCTCGCCTCGGCGGGCCGCCCGCTGGACTGGGGACTGCGCCGGGACTTCGAGGTGCAGCTCGGCCACGACCTGTCGCGCGTCCGTGTGCACACCGACCGCGACGCCGCCGGTCTGGCCGAGCTGATCGGCGCCGACGCCGTCACCGTCGGGCCGGAGATCTTCTTCGCCGCCGGAGCGTACCGCCCGGAAACGGCGGAGGGTCGCAGGCTCCTGGCTCACGAGATCCTGCACACCGTCCAGAGCCCGCAGCCGCGCGGATCGCTCGGCGGCCGGCGCGACGGCGACGGCGGACTCGGCCGGGTCAGCGTCGCCTCCGAGCCGATCGAGCAGGAGGCCGAGCGCGCGGCGCGCGGGCTGGCCGCCGGCCGGGCCACGAACCAGGCGCGGCAGGTGCGCGAGCATCTGGAGCCGGCGCCGGGGCTGCTTCGCTACGCCACGGTCAGCGCCGACAATCAGCGTACTGAGCAACTCGACCCGGCGACCGTCGTCGACCGGCTCGTCGCCGGGCTGCTGCGCTCGCTGCGCGGCGACCCGGACGACCGGTCGGGCCGCGTCCAGTTGCAGCTGGCGAAACTCGCGCCCGAGCTGCGCGAGAACGTGCTCGACACGATGCGGCAGCGCATCCCGTCCTCGGACTTCGCCAAGGTCATGGCGCTGGTCGGCAAGCTCGACGACCAGGCCAGCGATCCGCCGATCGACTCGCACGAGACGCCGGGGCCGGTGTCGGAGCCCGATCCGGAGGGCGAGCAGGACGACCGGGAGACAGAGCGGCAGTCGCACGGCGAGGTCGTCGAGGTCGAGAGTCGGGATAAGAAGGCTGAGAAGGCTGAGAAGGCCGAGACGGACCGGGACCAGCACGAGGCCAAGGACAACGACCAGGACAAGGACAAGGACAAGGCACAGCAGACCGCTGACAAGGACAGCGAGAAGCACGACAAGGAACCGCACGAGAAGGTCGCCAAGAAGGACCAGCACGACAAGGCCGAGGTCGCCAAGGACTCTGAGCAAAGCAAGGACAGCGCCGAGAAGGCGCAGAACGCCGCGGCCGGTGAGAAGAAGGTGCCGGGTGCGCCGGGAGCCCAACCGGCGGCGGGGGCGCTCGGGGCGGCCGGAATCGGGGCCGTGGTCAGCGCTTCGGCTGGCGACGGCGGGTTCGGCAACGTCGCGGCCGGAGCTGTCGACGACGCCGCGTTCGCGCTCGACAGCCCTCTGCTTCAGCACGGGCTGCTGCGGCGTAAGGGACAACAGAAGCACGACACCGTGCCGCCCGGCGAGGAGCCGATCGGGCTGCCCGCAGACGCCACCGCCGAGGTGGCGGCGCCGGCTGAGGTGACGCCGGAGGCTGAGCCGACCGCGGGGGCTGCGGGTCCAGCAGCTTCCCGAAGTGCCGGCGGGGCGGGTGCCGGCGGCGGAACGGCTGCCGGTGCTACCGGTGCTGCGGGCACCGCCGGGCCGGTGTCCGACGGCCTCCCCACGTCAGACCTCGATGTCAGTGCGGTCCCGACCGCGGACCAGATCAAGCTGTCCTCCGACGGCTCGGTGGTCGAGCCGAGCGTGCCGAGCTTCCCGGCGCCGCCGAAGGACGACGCCGTCAACCCCGACGTGCCGCCGGAGCAGGAGGCGCGGGAGCGTACCGCCGACTACCGCGCTGATCAGGCGCAGGAGCAGCACGAGGGGACGCAGGCGCAGACCGATCCCGGGCAGGTCGGCCCGGATGCGATCGAGACCGAGCCGGAGACCGAGCCCGCGGCCGAGAGCGCGGCGCCGTCGCAAACCGACGTTCGTGGCGGTGCGCCGTCCGGAGCGGACGAGCCGGGTCTGGACGACCAGTCCGCGCCGTCCGGCCCGGAAGCCCACGCCGGTCCCGACGGCGGGGAGTTGGCACAGGCCGCCGAGCACGGCCAGCCCGAGGGCGGCCCGCAGGTCGACGAGGCGTCCGGGGTTCCGGAGAACGGTGCGCCGGGTGCGGCCGAGCCGGATCAGCAGTCTGATGCTTCGGGCCCTGATTCCGCGCAGCAGCCGGACCAGCAGGCCGATAGCGCTCCCCCGGCCGACGGCTCGCTGGAGGCCGGCGGCGGAAGCTGCGGCGGTGCGGCGAACACGGCGCCGGACACGGACGACGCGAGCAAGGGATGTGGCGGCGGAGGCGGAGGCGGGGGTGCCGACGCGGCTCCGCCAGCTCCGGCGCCGCCGCAGGTCGCGACGCAGGAGCCGCAGGCCGCGCTGGCGACCATCAGTACCCTGCCACCGGACCAGATGCAGGCCACGATCGGCGGCGTCGACCAGTCCGTGCAGACCTCGGTCGGCAAGGACCGGACCGCTCTGGCGGCCGCGCCGCCGTCGATCCAGCGGCCGTCCGGGGCGCCACAGGTGCTCAACGGGCCGCCGACCTCCGCGCCGCCGGTGGCGACTCAGGTCCCGAAGATGGAGGCGCCGCCGCCACAGCAGAAGGGCGTGGAGCAGAAGCCGCAGGAGAAGCAGGTCGCGAAGGGCCCGGCGCCGGCGGCGAACGTGCAGCCGCCCAGCGTCGCCGGCGACACCGAGGGCAAGGTCACGCAGGAGGAGGCGGACCGCGTCCAGGGGTCGATCAACAACATCCCGACCACCGACCCCTCGCTGCACACCACGGTCGGTCCGGCACCGACGGTCCAGCTGACCGGGGACAAGGACCCGGCGCAGACCGACCAGCAGATGGACACGCTGCACGACCGGTCGGGGCAGGTCGCGGCGGTCGGGCGTCAGGATGCTGCGTTGCCATTGGGCGAGACCCAGATCTATCCGAATGTGCATCCTGAGACGCTCAAGGGCGCGGTGCCGGGCCCCGCCGGCGCGCAGGGCGGGCCCGCTGCGGCCGGGGCCGGCGCGGGCGCCGGGGCCGGCGGCGCGGGTGCGGGCGCCGCGAACAGCATGGCGCAGGCCACGTCGGTGGTAGCCCAGCAGGAGCGCGGGCCGCAGTTCAAGGCCGCGTTCGACCAGGGCTCGACGCAGATGGGCACCAAGCAGCAGAAGAAGGACACTGACACCACCCAGGCGCACGAGCAGAACCAGCAGCAGATCGACGCCGCCGTCAAGGAGGCGAGCAGCCAGCAGACCGACGAGCGCGGGAACGTCAAGCAGCAGGCGGACCAGGGGCGTCAGCAGTGGCGGGCCGAGCAGGACCAGAAGATCGCGGACGCGAACAAGGACGCCGACACCCGGCACGGCAAGGCCCGCTCGGACATCGACACCCAGGCCAAGAGCACCGACAAGCAGATCACGGACCGTCAGGACACTGACAACAAGAACATCGACGACCAGCGCGCCAAGGCCGAGGACGACGCGCGTAAGGAGAAGGCCAAGAAGCGCAGCCGCGGAGGCGGCTTCTTCGGCTGGGTGAAGTCGAAGATCAGTGCGGCGTTCAACGCCATCTGCCACGCCATCAACGACATCTTCGACGCCGCCCGCAAGCTGGTGCAGGGCATCATCAGCACCTTCACGAAGTTCGTGACCGGCCTGATCGACCTGGCCGCCAAGGCCATCGTCGGCTTCATCAAGGCCTTCGCCGCCGGCCTGATCGCCCTCGGCGACGTGCTCCTGGCGGCGTTCCCCGGCATCCGCGACAAGTTCCGCAAGCTGATCGAGGGCTGGCGCGACAAGGCGATCGCCAAGGTCAACGCGATCGCCGACGGCCTGAAGGCCGCCGTCACCAAGCTCCTGTCCGCCCTGGGCAGCATCCTGTCGAGCATCCTCGACGCCCTGCAGGCCGGGCTGATCGCCGCGGTGAACTACGTCCGCAACCAGATCAACAACCTGATCACCTGGGCCCAGCAAGCCCTGGCCATCTTCGGCGAGTTCGCCTCCATCATCGTCGACATCGCCCAGAACCCCGGCCGCTGGATCAGCAACCTGGCCACCGCCGTGAAGGACGGCGTACGCCTCTACCTGTTCGGCGCGATCGTCAGCGCCGTCAAGAACTGGTTCACGCAGAAGATCGAGAGCATCATCGGCCTCGGCAAGGCCATCTTCGACATCCTGGTCAAGGGCTGCATCAGCATCGGCCAGATCGTGAAGATGGCCTGGAAAGCACTGATAACCGCCCTCCCCCAGATGATCATCCAACTGGTCATCGAGAACGTGATAGCGGCCCTGATCCCCGCAGCCGGAGCCGTCCTCAAAATCATCCAGGGCCTGGTCGCCGCCTACAACACCATCAGCCGCATCATCGCCGCCATCAGCACCTTCATCAAGTTCCTGAAGGCGGTGAAGTACGGCCAAGCAGCCTGCCTCTTCGCCCAGACAGTGGCATCAGGCGCGGTAGCCCTCATCGACTTCATCGCCAACTGGCTCCTGTCCAAACTGAAGGGCGCCGCCAGCGGCATCACGAGCAAACTCAAGGGCATCGCCCAGAAAATCATGGCCGCCCTCAGCCGCGGCGCGAAGACCCTCCGCAAGGCAGCCGGCAAGGCCTTCACCGCCGCCAAGAAGGGCGCCAGCAAGGCCATGGCCGCACTGAAGCGCGGCGCCAAAAAACTCGGCAGCCTGACCAAGAACGGCCTCAAACGCGCCGGCGCCCTAGCCAAACGCGGCTGGAACGCCCTCAAGCGCGGCGCCAAAGCCCTCGGCCACCGCCTGGCGCACACGAAGCTGGGCAAGGCGCTGCTCAACGGCGCGAAGAAGGTCAAGCAGACGTTCCAGAAGTGGAAGCAAAAGGCTTCGGACTGGTGGAAGAAGAAGCATCCACAGAAGAGCCCTGAGGAGCGGTTGGCGGCCGCGGTCGCGCGGATCAAGCCGAAGGTCGAGTTCATGCTCAGGCGGGGTGTGCCTCGGGCTGTCCTGCGGGCCGCCCTGTTCGGGATGCGGACGTGGTACCGCCTGAGCAAGCTGTCGATGAGCGACGGCGATACCTCACAGATCGTGGCCGCGATCAATCCGGAGCAGACCGTATCCGACGCCGAGCTGCTGAAAATGGTGCAGATCGTCGGACATGCCCAGCATCGCATGGAACAGGTCATCAAGAACCGCCAGGAACGGCGGGCGCAGGAACTCGCCGCGGATGCCGCGAAGAACCAGGCAGAGCGGGACGCGGCAGACGCCAACCGGGTCCCGTTGGAGACCAACACGACAGCAGCGCCGCGAGACGCCCTGGACGCGGCGGCTCGGCTCGAATCCCGGGTCGCGAAGAAAGAACAGGTCAAGAAATTCGAGTACGGCGACTCAGGGCTCTACAGCACGATGAACTGGGCAGGATATGGGATGCGGCCCGGCGAATTGCACCCCATCGACCCGGACACCGCCGCAGAGCTGACGCATCTCGACAAGTACACCAACTTCATCGACCACGCGATCAAGGATCTCGAACCCGCGGACATCCAGAAGTACGCGAAACTGTTTTCCGAAGCCGGTTATGACAAACTGCCGACCGACGCCAAGGGACGAAAAGTGGCATCGCTCATCGGCTACTTCGTCACGCTTCGGACCGCGATCGAGACCTCTCGCCTGAAGGCCGCGGGTCTGGCGACCATGGGTGAGGTCAAGGAGATAGTCGCGGCGGCACCTGCCGACGTCAAGGGCATCCTGGAGAAGATCAAGGACGGCCCCATGGTCGCGTTCCGATCGGTCAAGTCGGCCAACGCCCTGGTGAAGGTGGCACGCGAGGTGCAAGCCACTGACCCGGAGAACCAGCTGAGTCTCATCGGCAAGCGCAGGGCCAGGCTGTTGGCTCCGGCGGCCCAGCCCAAGCGCGATCTGACGAAGAATCCCCTCGCGGCGGGGGGCGAGGAGAGCCCAGCGGGTCTCGCGCAGAAGTTGATGTCCAGCATCGAGCGCATCCTGGAGTTGGAGAAGCTGCAAGTACTTCCGGGTGAGGATCAAGCCGCCATCGACGACATGAAGAAACAGATTGATACTCTGCTGGTCCGATGGAAGTGGCTGACCCAGCAAGACCTAAGCAAATGACGCGCCGGGCATGAGCGAAGAGAGAAGAAATTGAGCTCCTGGAAGTACACAAGCAGGCGGATGATCCTTCGTGGCGTTCTGGACGAAGGCGTGGTTCAGACGTTCGCCGAACGTGTCGGCCTTCAGGATCTCGGCGAGCCGGAGAACCGCGACGCCACCACCAGCCGCGGCTGGAAGGTCGACGACGGACTCGAACTGCACTACGGCTGGGATGCCCGAAGCGGTCGCGGTTTCCTCCAAGTCCTCGGCGACAACCAGGCCGACGCGGAGGAGATCGCGCGGGCCATTGAGGAGCACTTCCTCCCTCTGTCCTACGACCAGCTCCTGAGCATGTTCCGCAATGCGGATTCGCCGCAGAACCGTGCCCAGGCGACGCTGTTGGTCGGGTTGGGGCAGCCCCCGAGCTTCGACCAGGATTTCTTTGACTGCATCCTTGACGCCCTCGGGGACTTCAACCGGGATATCCGGGAGGCCGGCCTGTTCGCGGCCTCACATCGCGTCACGACCGGCATGGTCCCCATCATCAAAGTGATGGCCGCCGGGGACCCTGACGACGACGTCCGCGATATCGCCGAAATGCTCCTCGAAATCTGTCAGGAAGAAGGCATGGCATGACCATCACCTACGCCGACCTCCCCAAACCCATCCGCTCCGGCATAGTCGTCGTCGACCCCGTCACCGGCACGCCCACCGTGGCCATCGTCATGCAGTTCAACCCCGACAGCCTGCAGCGCACGCTCGTGCCGCAGGCCGCCACCGACGGGCAGCAGGGCGACCGGCTGGAGGCGCTGCGACTGGTGGGGCCGGCTAAGGAGGACTGGAAGATCGAGGTGGAGATCGATGCCACCGATCAGCCTCAGATCGAGGCGCCGGACGGGATCATGCCGCAGCTCGCTCTGCTGGAGATGTTGGTGCAGCCGAGCTCCGCCACCATTCGGTTGAATCAGGCTCTTGCTGATGTCGGCACCATTGAGATCACGCCGGTGGAGACCCCGCTCACGCTCTTCACCTGGGGCCCCAGTCGGGTCATGCCGGTGCGGATCACCGAGTTCTCGGTGACCGAGCAGCTCTTCGACGTCGATCTGAATCCGGTGCGGGCCACGCTCAATCTGACGTTGCACATCCTCACCACCAGCGATCTGCCGACGCATCACCGCGGTGCGGAGCTCTATCTGGCGCATCTGGCGCAGAAGGAGGCCTTGGCGCGGAAGGTGCCGCGGGGGGTGCAGCTCGGGGTGCTCGGGATCGGAGGGATCGGATGACCATCGACAACACTCAGGCCGCCTTGGCCGCGGCGGCGACGCCTTCGTCGTATCCGCGGACCAGTCGCTACTACGCCGTGCCGACCGCCGTCCACACCACCGCGGACGGCACGCAGATCCCCTACCTCACCCGGCGGTTCCTGCCGGATCCGAACATGCTCACCGCGGTGGACTCCTACACGGTCAAGGCCGGGGATCGGATCGATCAGATCGCCTACCGCTACCTCGGTGATCCGACGCAGTGGTGGCAGCTCGCCGATGCCAATCCGGAGCTGGATCCGCGGGAGCTCACCGTGACGCCCGGGGCCAAGCTGCGGATCACGCTGCCCGGCGGGATGCCCAGCGCGACGCCGGGGACCGGGGGTTTCGTCAGTGGCTGAGGTCTCGCTGATCCGGCTGCACCTGCTGATGGGCCCGCAGATCGCGGTGCCGGTCCCGCAGCCGGTCACCGACGCGCTGCTCACCGCGCAGGTGACGGTCACCGCCGGCCAGCGCAGCGGGTTCCAGCTGGCCTTCGACCTGACCAGGAACTCGCCGCTGAACCAGGTGCTGCTGCCCGCCGGGTTCTTCGACCCCAAGACGCGCGTGGTCATCGCGGTCACGGTCAACGGCACCATGTCGGTGCTGATGGACGGGGTCATCATCCGGCAGGAGGTCGGCATCAGCGGCAAGGCCGGGGCCTCGACGCTCACCGTCACCGGCGAGGATCTCACGGTCCTGATGGACCTGGAGGAGAAGCCCGCGACCGCCTTCGCCGCCATGCCGCACTTCGCCCGCTGCGCCGAGATCATCGGCAACTACGCGCAGTACGGCATCATCCCGCTGGTCATTCCGGAGATCTTCCCGCAGACGCCCTCGCCGACGCAGCGGATCGACTTCCAGAAGGGCACCGACCTGGCCTACCTCAACCAGCTCGCGCAGGCCAACGGCTTCGTCTTCTACCTCGACCCCGGCCCGATCCCCAACCAGAGCAAGGCCTACTGGGGCCCGGAGGTACGCCTGGGCGTCCCGCAGCACGCGATCAGCGTCAACATGGACGACCTGTCCAACGTCGACTCCCTCACCTTCGCCTTCGACGGCACGGCGCGCGAGCAGCCGCAGGCCCGCATCCAGATCCCGTTCACCCGCACCTCCACGGTCCTGCCGGTGCCGGAGGTCAGCATCCTGCGACCCCCGCTCGCCCTGCGGCCCGCCCCGGCGCTGAAGAAGACCGTCATCGACGACACCGCCAAGAAGGACGCCAGCCAGACCCTGGCCGAGACGCTGGCCGCCGCCGCGCAGTCCGCCGACGCCGTCAGCGGCTCCGGTCAGCTCGACGTCACCCGCTACGGCTACGTCCTGCGCCCCCGCGAGCTCGTCGGCGTCCGCGGCGCCGGCATCACCTACGACGGCCTCTACTACGTCAAAAGCGTCACCCACAACCTCAAGCCCGGCGAGTACACGCAGAACTTCACCCTCGTCCGCGAGGGACTCATATCCCTGACACCCGTCGTGGTGCCGTAAGCAGCAGCAAGGAGCCAACGGTGACCGAGCCGACCAAGTACATCGGCAAATACCGGGGCAGCGTCGTGAACAACATCGACCCGATGAGCATGGCACGCCTGCAGGTCCAGGTGCCGGACGTGCTGGGCGCCGAGATGTCCTCCTGGGCCCTGCCGTCCTTCCCGGTGGCCGGCAACGGCATGGGCATGCACGTCATCCCGCCGGTCGGGGCCGGCGTGTGGGTCGAGTTCGAGCAGGGCGACCCGAGCTACCCGATGTGGACCGGCTGCTGGTACGGCGGCGCCACCGAGCTGCCCTCCGACGCGCAGGCCGCGGTGCCGGGGCAAGCGCCGATGGTCCTGCAGACGCAGGGCAAGCACACCCTCGTCATGTCCGACACCCCGGGCGGGCCCGGCATCACGCTGAAGTCCCCCTCGGGCGCCTCGATCGTCATCGACGACACCGGCATCCACATCAGCAACGGCCAGGGCGCGAGCATCGACCTGGTCGGACCCAGCGTGACGATCAACGGGGAGGCGTTCAAGGTCACATGACCGGGCGCCAAGAAGCATCAGCAGGAAACACGGAGGGGAACAGCTCGTGTCCGGAAATCTGCTCCACACCCAGGCGACCATCACCTGCCCGCACGGCGGCCGCGCGAACCCGGTCCCGGCCCAGTCCCGGGTCCTGCTCGGCGGCGATCCGCTCGACGGGTTCTCAGACGTCTACACCGTGACCGGCTGTCCGTTCACGCTGCCGGGCGGCAAACCGCAGCCCTGCGTGACGATCCGCTGGGTCACGCCGTCGTCCCGGGTCGCGGTCGGCGGCGCGCCGACCCTGGATCAGGGCTCTGTCGGCATCTGCCAGAGCGTCGAGCAGATCCCGCAGGGCGCGCCGCTGGTCTCCACGGTGCAGCAGCGAGTGAGGGGTCTGTGATGGCCACGACGCCCGCGACCCCGAGGACGCCGGCGACCCCGCCACCGCCGCAGCCACTCCCGCCGATGATCTCCCTGCCCTCGCCGCCGACCACCGTGCCGCGCCTGGACATCGCCTTCCCCTTCCAGGTGGACCGCCGCGGCCGCACCGCCGAGTCCGGCTACGACGACCACGTCCGGGAGATGATCGAGCAACTGCTGTTCACCTCCCCCGGCGAGCGCGTGATGCGCCCGGACTACGGCTGCGGCCTGTTGGATCTGGTCTTCTCGCCGAACAGCCCGGAGCTGGCCTCGGCCCTGACGCTGTCGGTCCAGGCCGCGCTGCAGCGCTGGCTCGGCGACGTCATCGAGATCTTCTCCCTGACCGTGACCAGCTCCGACAGCACGGTCGAGGTCGATCTCAGCTATCTGATCCGCCCGACCGGCACGGTGGCCACGGAGGTGTTCGTCGCCAGCCCGACCGGCAGCAGCACGGGGAGCACGCCATGACCGCCATGTTCGGGACCGGCACCGGCACCGCGGCGCCGGACCAGCAGTGCCTGACCGACACCCGCCGGGCCAAGGTCCGCCGGGAGCGCCGGATGGGCCTGGACGGCGTCGAGGTCGACGACACCGGCCGCGTCCTCAGCGTCCTGATGCTGGGCAAGGCGCCGGCCGAGCTGGACGCGAGCAACATCCGCATCGATGGCGGCCGCCGCGTCACCGGCATCCGGGTGCTGGACGTGCAGATCGAGCGAGCCGACGACCCGGAGGTGGACGACGAGCTCGTGGTCGAGGTGGACCGCCCCGGCGACGGCTCGACCTACACGCTGTCGATCGTCCAGACCGACCCCTACGGCCGCCCCGGCACCGTTGCCTACCCGGGCTTCGACCCGCGCTACAACTCCGCGGACTTCAGCTTCCGGCAGTCCTGCCCGACCGATTTCGACTGCGCCGAGACCGACGCCTGCCCGGCGCCGGTGCACCCGCAGCCGGCCATCGACTACACCACCCGCGACTACAACTCGATCCGGCAGCAGCTGCTGGACCGGATGTCGCTGACCGTCCCGGACTGGATCGAGCGGCACGCCCCGGACCTCGGCGTCACCCTGGTCGAGGTGCTGGCCTACGTCGGCGACCAGCTCAGCTACGAGCAGGACGCGGTGGCCACCGAAGCCTACCTGGCCACCGCCCGGCTGCGCACCTCGGTGCGCCGCCACGTCCGGCTCATCGATTACGCGATGCACGACGGTTGCAACTCCCGCACCTTCGTCGTGGTCGAGGCCGCCGCCGCGACCGAGCTGCCGCCGGGCACGTTCCGCTTCGCCGCGATCGACACCAGCCGCCTGCAGGTCCAGGACCGGCCGGATCTGCCGGTGGTGCTCACCGACGACCAACTCAATGCTCTGCCACCGAACGTCGGCATCGAGGTCTTCGAGCCGCTGGCGCCGCACCACCTGACGCTGCACCCGGCGCGCAACACCATCTCGTTCTGGACCTGGGGCGAGGAGCAGTGCTTGCTGCCGACCGGCACCACCTCGGCGACCCTGGTCGACACCTGGGCCGGCGGCAAGGACGGCGAGGAGAACCGGCCGCGCGCCCTGAACCTCACGCCGGGCCACATCCTGCTGCTGGAGGAGGTGCTGGGCCCGCAGACCGGGTCCCCGGCCGACGCCGACCCGACGCACCGCCAGGCGGTCCGGCTGACCTCGGTGACGCCGGGGATCGATCCGCTGTATCAGCAGCCTGTCGTCGAGGTGACCTGGGACGACCAGGACGCCCTGGCCTTCCCGCTGTGCCTGTCGGCGATCGGCGGCCCGGACTGCGCGCTGCTCACCGACGTCAGCGTCGCGCGCGGGAACGTCATGCTGGTCGACCACGGTCGCTCGATCACGTTCTGCGGCGGCGGCCCCGAGCAGTTCGCGATCCCGCCGGACCAAGCGGTCGCCTCCGGATGTCAGCCTCCTGTGTTCGGCTGCGCCGATCCCGAGAGCGGCAACGCGCCGGTGCAGGCCATCCACGACCTGCTGGATGCCGCACGCAAGGGCGTCCAGCTCTCCCCCGACCAGGTTCGCGACCTGCGCGTGGCGGTCGGGCCGGACGAGGTGCTGCGCGCCGGGCTGACCATCATCCTGGCCCCGGACCTGAGCACCGAGCAGGTCGAGCCGCCGGACGCGGCGTCGCAGGCCGCGGTGTTGGAGACGCTGCTGGCGCAGGTCACCTACCCGGCGATAGCGGTGAAGTTCACCCCGACGCTGCGCTACGCGCCAGTGACCCAGGCGGTCGCGTATCCGACCTCTGACACGATCGCCGAAAGCCAGGCGGCGCTGCTGGCCGCGCTGCCGGGCCGCGTTCAGGACTCCATCCAGCAGCTGTGGCTCAACGCCCGCGCCGGAGAGGGCCCGACCCGCGACCAGATCAATGAGCTGATCGTGCTGTTCGGCGCCGAGGTGATCGAGAAGCTGCACATCCAGCACCATCCGGCCCGGGCCTTGCAGGAGCTGCTCGCACGCAGCCGGCACCTGCTGGCCGACAAGGTCTCCCGCCTGGAGATCCTGATCCACCGCGCCGACGGCGGCACCGTCCTGGGCCCGGACGTCGAATACGAGATCACCCACAGCTGGGGCGGCGTCTACGCCGAAGGGCTCGACGTCCACGACCCGCGGCTGTTCGGCCCGGCCTCGATCGCCACGGTCCAGAACCCGCGCGCCGCGCTCCCGGAGGCCTCGGCGACCGCCGCGACCGCCGGCGAAACCCCGTGGCTGCCCAAGCGGGACCTGCTCTCCTCCGGTCCCACCGACCGCGACTATGTCGGCGAGACCGGCGACGACGGACGTCTCACGCTGCGCTTCGGCGACGGCGTGCACGGCGCGCCGCCTCCGGCCGGAGACACGCTGCTGGTGGCGTACCGCGTGGGCAACGGCCGCGAGGGCAACGTCGGCGCCGAGGCGATCAACCATCTGATCGTCTGCCCGCCTCAGCCCCCTGATGCCGCTAAGACCGCCTCGGCGCGCTCGAAGCGCAACCAGCCGGATCCGGAAGCCGTGCTCGCGGTGCGCAACCCGCTGCCCGCGGTCGGCGGCACCGATCCGGAACCCCTGGACCAGGTCCGTCAGCAGGCTCCGCTGGCCCCGCGCGACGTGCGGCTGCGCGCGGTCACCGCCGCGGACTACGCCGAGCTGGCCGCCGCGGTGCCGGGGGTGGAGCGCGCCGCCGCCGAGATCCGCTGGACCGGCGCCGGTCAGGAGGCGCACGTCGCGATCGAGCCGGCCGTCGGCGAGACGCCGTCGCAGCGGCTGCTGGCCACCGTGGAGCGCACGTTGCGGGACTACCGCAGGATCGGCCACGACCTGAGCGTCGGCGGCGCGGACCTGGTCCCGCTGGACATCGCGATCTCGGTGTGCGTGGCCACGGGCTACCAGAAGGGCCATCTGCTGGCTCTGATCCGCCGCGTGCTGGGCACCGGCACGCGTCCCGACGGCTCGCCGGCGTTCTTCAGCTCCGCCGCTCTGGCCTTCGGCGACCCGGTGCGAGTCAGCAGCCTGACGGCGGTCGTCGCCGGGCTGCCGGGTGTGGTGAGCGCGCAGGTGACACAGCTCAAACGGATGTTCGCGTCCGATCAGGGCGCGCTGGCGACGGGGGTGCTGCCGATGGGGCCGCTGGAGATCGCGCAGTGCGACAACGACGCCGACCGGCCCGAGAACGGCCGGCTGCGGCTGACGCTCACCGGCGGAAAGTGAAGGAGGGGACACCATGACGTCGTCGTCCGGCTGTCCGACGAACTGCGGCTGCGCCGGCTGCCGCACCGGAACCGCGCTGGAGACTCCGGCCGCGGTCTTCAACCCGCCGGGGCAGAACGCGCTGACCTTCCGGGTCGGCACGCACGGGCAGTTCCTGTCCTCGCTGCGGGCCCGGCTGTCCAGCCCGGCGTATCCGGCGCTGTCCAAGCTGACCGTCCGCAGCACCGACGACCCGGCGATCGCCCTGCTCGACGCCTGGGCCGTACTCGGGGACCTGCTCAGCTTCTACTCCGAGCGGATCGCGGACGAGGGATATCTGCGTACTGCGACGCAGGACGCCTCGATCCAGATGCTCGGCGGCCTGGTCGGTTACCGGCCGCGGCCCGGCGTGGCCGGCGGGACGGCGCTCGCGTTCACCATCGACCCGCCGCAGAACCCCGGCGGCGACACGGTGGCACTGCTGCCGGCCGGCACGCGCGCGCAGAGCGTCCCGACCCCGGGGAACGACTCGCAGTACTTCGAGATCGGCGACGATCTGACGGCCCGGTCGTCGCTGAACCAACTCAGCGTGCTGACCAGGCTGCCGTACCAGCTCACAGCCGCCGAGGCGCAGGCGCGCGCGCAGATCTACCTGGCCGGCACCGCCAACAACGTCAAGGCCGGCGACCAGTTGCTGTTCGTCTTCAGCTCCGACAAGGCCGCGCAGGGTCAACGGATACTGCTGCAGGTGCCCGGCGTCACGATCGACCAGGCGAACGCGATCACGGTCGTCGGGCTGCCGGGCCCGGCGCAGCCGAACCTCAAAGATCTGACATACGATCTGCAGAACTGCCTGGGGCTGGTGAGCGAGCCGACGAGTCCGGCCCCCGTCCCGAAGGTCCCGGAGCTCAGCGCGCTGGCGGCCCGCTTCGACACCGAGGTGCTGCAGGCGAAGCTGAACCCGGCGGGCGGCTTCACCTCGCCCGCGGCGCTGGCGGCGGCCTGCGAGCAGGCCCGGCAGCTTGCGGTGGAGACGCTGGTCCTGGCGCAGCGGTATCAGACGGTCGCCTACTGGCTCCGCGCCTGGATCGTCGAGCTGGCCAGCCTGCGCGACCGGGGCCTGGCACTGGAGCCGCCGCAGCCCGCGAACAGCGGGACGGGGCAGGGCACCGGCGACCCGGCGCTCGCAGGTCTGGCCGGCATCTTCTCCGCGCTGCACACCACCCCGAACCCGCCGCCGCCGTCGGCCCGCGACCTGCCGCTGGACCCGGTCTCGCTGTACGCGATCGGCTCCGACCTCGGCCCGCAGCTGCTGGCCGCGCTGGATCCGCAGGTGAGCTCAGGGCTCTACCAAGCCTGGCAGCACACGGCGGTGAGCGCGCCGTCGGCATTGCAGGAGTTGCAGGCGATGCGCGTCGTGGCGACGCCCTTCGGGGCGACCGCGCCGCTGGTCGCGAACCTCGACCCGCACACCGGGCAGGTCAACGGCTACACGGACTGGCCGCTGGCCGGGACCAAGGAAATCAGCCTCCTGCTGAACTACGACGTCGACACCGGCACGGTCCAGAAGCAGGCCGGCTTCACCTACCTGGAGGGCGGGCCCAACACCGCCACCCTCGACCTGCCGACCGCGACCACCACCAGGCAGGTGGGGCCGATGTCGGTCACGGTGACCAGTTATCCGACGCCGGGGCAGACGCCGCCACAGGCGCCGCACGCGCCGACCGCACCCACCGCGCCGACCTCGGCCCCGGCGATCGCGGCGGCCTCGACTCCGGCCGCCGCCCCCGAATCAGGGGCCTGGCATCTGCACCTGCCCGGCCACCACGAGGCCGCCGCGGCGCAGCCCGGACCCCAGCCCTCACCCCAGCCCGCACCCCAGACAGCCGCCCCGGCCCCGGACGCCGCCCCCGCGCCGACGCACGAGCCGGGCCTGCTGGTCGCGTACCAGGACCAGTTCGACGGCTGGACCGTGTTCATCGGGCTGCCGGTCGACGCCGACGGCACGACGGTCGACGTCGACGGCAAGGTGCACGTCCTCGTCACCAGCGGCCAGAGCAGCGGCACCAAGGAGTTCCACCTCGCCCAGGGCGACAAGCCGGACACCTCGCTGCTCGACGGCATCTCGGTCGCGGTCTCGCGCGCCGCGAGCGGTTCCAGCGCGCCGACCGTCAGCGTCGCCCTGACCACGCCGTCCTCGACGCCGTCGAAGAACCGGATCTGGCTGGACTCGACGTACGACGGCATCGCGGTCGGCAGCTGGGTGGTGATCGACCGGCCGAGCAAGCAGACCGCGGCGGCGCTGGCCGCCGGCCGGGTGAGCGCGGGCGGCCCGGCCGGGCAGGTGTCGCGCGCGGTGGCCGCGATGGCGGCGGCGGCGATGCGGCCGGACCCGGCCGGCGCCTCGCTGGCCCGGGTGATCACCCGGGTCACGGCGGTCCGGGTGCAGGCCCGCGCGGACTTCGGGATCGCCGGCAAGGTCACCCAGCTGGACCTGGACGACGACTGGCTGGACGACACCGACGTCAACCTGGCCCAGATCCGCGACACCACCGTCTACGCCCGCGGCGAGACGCTGGCGCTGGCCACCGAGCCGGTGCCGGACGACGTCCAGGGCGCCGAGATCGAGCTCGCGCAGCTCTACACCGGCATCACGCCGGGCCGGCTGATAGCCGTCTCCGGCGAGCGCACCGACATCCCGAACACGCCCGGCGTCACCGGCGCGGAGCTGGCCATGGTGGCCGGCGTCAACCAGAGCGTCGATCCGAGCCGGCCCGGCGACACCGTTCGCACGACCCTGACACTGGCCTCCGCGCTGGCGTACACCTACAAGCGCGCCACGGTGCAGATCCACGGCAACGTGGCCGCCGCGACCCAGGGCGCCAGCCGGGACGACCCGATCGGCAGCGGCGACGCCGGCACCCCGAACCAGACCTTCAAGCTCTGGCAGGCGCCGCTGACCTGGCTGCCGGCCGGCACCACGCCGTCCGGCGCGGCCAGCACGCTCCAGGTGCGGGTGAACGGGGTGCTGTGGACGGAGGTGGACAGCTTCGCCGGACACGGTCCCGCGGAACGGATCTACACCACTTCCACGGCCAGTGACGGCAAGACGGTCGTGACCTTCGGCGACGGCGTGACCGGCGCGCGCCTGCCCACCGGCACCGAGAATGTCAGGGCCCGCTATCGCGTGGGCCTCGGCCGTTCCGGCGACGTGGCGGCCGGTCAGGTCACACAGCTGACGACCCGGCCGCTGGGCGTCAGCGCGGTGACGAACCCGGTGGCCGGTACCGGCGGCGCGGACCCGGATCCGCCGGAGCTGGCCCGGTCCAACATCCCGTTGGCGCTGACCGCGCTGGACCGGCTGGTGTCGGTGCCGGACTACGAGGACTTCGCGCGGTCCTACGCGGGCATCGGCCGGGCCAGCGCGCAGCGGCTGTCGGACGGGTCACGGCAGGTGGTGCACGTGACGGTCGCAGGGGTCGATGACAGCCCGCTGCTTCCGGACAACGGCCTGCTGGCCTCGCTGCACGCGGCGCTGAGCGAGTTCGGCGACCCGCAGCTGCCGGTGGCCGTGGCGGTGCGCGAGCTGGTGCTGCTGATCGTGGCGCTGTCGGTGAAGCTGACCCCGGACGCGGCGTGGGACCTGGTCGAGCCGGTGTTGCGCAGCACCCTGACGAACCTGTTGTCGGTGTCGAACCGGCAGCTGGGGCAGCCGGCGTACGCCTCGGAGGTGATCGCGGCGGCGCAGGCGGTGCCGGGCGTGGACCACGTGGACCTGCAGGCGTTCACCGGGGTTCCGGGAAGCACGACGCCGCTGGGCCTGACCTCGCTGTTCACCAACCTGGCCGATCCGTCGACCTCGGTGCCCTCGGCGCTGGCCGCCTTCGACGAGGCGCGGCACACGGTGGTCACCGATCCGGCCACCGGCGCGGCCGAGACGCTCAGCCACATCGCCGCCGAGTACGCGATCTCCGTCGAGGCTCTGCTGGCGCTGAACCCGGGCCTGCGCGACGTGGTGCTCTCGATCGGCGACTCGATCGTGGTGTTCCGCGGCATCCGGCCGGCGCAGCTCGTGGTGCTCTCCGATTCCGTGCCCGACACGCTGATCCTGAGGGAGATCACGTCATGAGCCGCAGCCCCGACCAGCTGTACGATCTGCTGCCGCGCTGGGACAAGCTGCGCGACGCGCAGGTCGGCGAACCGCTGCGGGCGCTGCTCGCGGTGATCGCCGAGCAGGTGGACCTGACCCGGACGAACATCGAGCAGCTGTACGCGAACTGGTTCATCGAGACCTGCGACGACTGGGTGGTGCCGTATCTCGGCGACCTGGTCGGCTACCAGATCCTGCCCGGGTACGCCGAGGCGTTGTCCGGCGGGGACGGCACCGGCGTGGCCGAGGCGCTGGCCGGGCGGCTGGCGCCGCGCCGGGACGTCGCCGACACCGTGCACGACCGGCGGCGCAAGGGCACGCTGGCGCTGCTGGCCGAGGTGGCCGGTTCGGTGGCGGACTGGCCGGCCAAGGCCGTGGAGTTCGCGCGGATCACCGCGACCACGGCGCCGATCCGCTGCTATGGGGACCCTGCGACACTCGCCCCGGCGCTGCCGGGGACCGGTTTGTCGGCGGTCGCGGTGCGCGAGCGGCGGGGGCGGCTGGTGGACCTGCGCGAGGGTCTGGCGCTGGATCTGCTGGACTCGCCGTTCGACACCATCGCGCACCGCGGCGAGGTGCGGCGCGTGGACTCCGCCTCGCGGGCGCCTGGTGCGGGCCGGTACGCACCGCCGGAGGTCGGCGTGTTCGTCTGGCGCCTGGCGCCGTTCCACCTGACGCACGCCCCGGCGCACTGCGTCGACCGGGCCCGCAACGAGTACACGTTCTCGATTCTGGGCAACGACACGCAGCTGGTCGTGAACCCGGTGGGTGAGCCGTCGGCGGAGCACAGCGCGGCGATCGACAACGTGCCGACCCGGATCAGCCGCCGGCTGCTGGCCGAGCGCTTGGCCGACCTGTACGGGCCGGGTAAGTCGTTCGCCATCTGGCGCGACGGCGACACCGACCCGTTCCCGCCGGCCAACATCGTGGTCGCGGACCTGTCGCAGTGGACGTACAAGCCCAAGCGCGGGCAGGTGGTGGTGGATCCGGAGACCGGCCGCATGGTGTTCAACGCGCGCAGCGCTCCGCGGCAGGGCGTGTGGGTGACCTACCACTACGCGGGCGTCGAGGCGCTCGGCGGCGGGGAGTATCCGCGCGAGGTGACGACGCCGCAGGACGTCGCGCCGTACCGGGTCGGGCCCGGCGAGCGCTTCGAGCGCATCACCGACGCCTTCGAGCAGTGGCGCGCGGACCAGGCGGCCGGGACCGCCGGATCCGACGGCATCATCGAGCTGACGGCCAGCAGCGCCTTCCAGGAGCAGTTGGAGTTCGTACTCGAATACGGCGAGCGGTTCACGTTGCGGGCCGCCGACGGCGCGCGGCCGGTGATCCGGCTGCTGGACTGGTACAGCAACCGGCCCGACGCGCTGGTGATCCGGGGCCCGGGGTTGGACGCCCCGGAGGCCTCCGACCCGAACCGCGGGACCGACGCGCCGCACGTCGTGCTGGACGGCCTGCTGATCACTGGACGCGGCGTGCAGGTCAACGGCGACATCGCGACGCTGTCGATCACCGACAGCACGCTGGTCCCGGGCTGGACGCTGGCGCACCACTGCGGGCCGCTGTTCCCGGAGGAGCCGAGCCTGATACTGGAGGCGACGACGGCGTGCACGCAGATCCGAAAGAGCGTCATCGGCTCGATCCTGGTCATCACCGACGAGGTCCGGCACGATCCGCTGCCGATCCACATCGCGGACTCGGTGCTGGACGCGACCGCGCCGGACCTCCCGGCGCTGTCCGGGCCGGACTGCTGCATCGCGTTCGCGGAGCTGCACCTGTATCGGTCCACGGTGATCGGGGAGGTGCACACACACGCGATTCAGATCGCTGAGAACTCGATCCTGAACGGGAACGTGAACGTCGCGCGGCGCGGCGTGGGGTGCGTGCGGTTCTGCTACGTACCTCAGGGTTCGAGGACGCCGCGACGCTATGACAGCCAGCCGGATCTGGTGCTGGCGGCGGTCGCCGAGCGGTTGGCGGACGGGCTGCTGACCGCTGATCAGGCTGCGGGGTGGCAGCGGACCGAGCCGCTTCGGGTACGTCCGCTGTTCACATCGCAGCGTTACGGGACGGCTGCGTACGCGCAGCTTTCGTCCGGGTGCGCGCGCGAGATCGTCCGGGGCGCGGAGGACGGCTCCGAGCTCGGCGTGTACCACGACCTCTACCAGCCCCAGCGCGAGGACAACCTGACCGCCAGGCTCACCGAGTCGACCCCGGCGGGTTTCGACGCCGGCATCATCTACGTTTCGTGACCTCCAGGGGGATGTGACCATGCACGGAGATTTCTCGCGTCTGACGTTCGACGCGGACAAGCACTACTCGGCGGTCTACGCCCAGCAGGGCCGGGTCCAGCTGGACTCGGACGCCAACGAGCAGCTGCAGATCGACCTGGACACGGCGCGGCGGCTGGCCGTCGCGCTGATCGGCCAGCACGGCGGGCCCAGGGACCACTTCGGGTTCCAGATCGGGTTCGAGATCGACGACAGCGACCACCTGCCGGACCTGACGATCGGGCGCGGCGAGTACTACGTGGACGGGATCCGGAACGACGCCACCCGGCCGACCCCGGCCACGGCCGTGGTCGACACCACGGTCCGGACCGGCAGCGACCTCCCGGCGTGGAGCTACTACGACCAGCCGGACGCCTTCCGGGATCCGGAGAACGCGGACGACCGGCTGCCGGACTTCCCGTTCGTGGTGTACCTGAAGATGTACGAGCGGCTGGTGGCGGCGGTCGAGGATCCGTCGATGCGGGAGGTCGCGCTGGGGGCCGCGATGCCGGACACCGCGGCCCGGACGAAGGTGTCGTGGCAGGTGCTGGCGGCCTCGGCGGCGGAGGTCGGGGTGGACGCGACCGATGCGAAGTCGGTGCGTGCGACGTTCACGACGTGGGCGGAGAATCAGGCCACTGCCGGAGACGCGCTGGCGGCGCGGGCGAAGGTGCCGGCTCGGGTGGAGAACGATCCGTGCCTGTCCTCCCCCGACGCCGCCTACCGGGGCCGGGAGAACCAGTTGTACCGCGTGGAGATCCACGACGGCGGGCAGCTGCCGGAGACGAACACCGGCAGCAGCGTGGCGATGCGCTCGGCGTTGTCGGCGCCGACGTTCGTGTGGTCGCGGGAGAACGGGTCGGTGGTGTTCGGCATCACCGCGCTGGCCGACCAGTGGGTGACGCTGGACTCGCTGGGGCGCGACGACAAGCTGGCGCTGGACGTCGGAGACTGGGTCGAGGTCGTCGACGACTCCTATGTCGCGCACGGCAGGGCGTTGCCGCTGTTGCAGGTCGACGAGATCGACATCCCCGGGCGGCGGGTGCTGCTGTCGGGGACGCCGGCCGGCGACGTCGGCACCGACCCGACGCGGCACCCGTACCTGCGGCGCTGGGACCAGACGGCGCCGACGGGGCGTGGGGCGCCGCGGCTGATCGGCGGGGCGATCGAGATCAAGGAGGGGGTGTGGCTGGACCTGGAGAACGGGGTCCAGGTGTACTTCAAGCCCGGCGGGAGCTACCGGACCGGGGACTACTGGACGGTGCCGGCGCGGATCGCCACCGGTGACGTGGTGTGGCCGACGGACGCGACGGGGAATCCGTTGCTGGAGGCGCCGGACGGGCCTGTTTGGCACTACGCGCCGCTGGCTTACCTGAGCGGGCGGGAGCAGGGTCAGAACACTGATCTGCGGATGGTGTTCGCGCCGTTGGCGGTCGGGCCGGAGACGTTGGCTTCTGGGAGTTAGAGCTCTATTCAGCCCCCTCATTCAGCGCCGCTGAACTTGAGTTTCGCGGCCTGGAGCAGGGTGCAGTAGCCGAGCAGGATCAGCGCCAGGAAGGCGAAGTACCGGGCCGGCAGCGTGGTCATCCCCATGCTGCCGGCCAGCATGCTGAACGGCAGGACGAGGCCGACGAGCATCGCCGCGCCGGTCGCGTACAGCACCGGGCGGCTGGCGCGCGAGGACACGAACGGGAGTCTTCGGGTCCTGATGATGTGGACCGCGAGCACCTGGGACAGCAGGCCCTCGACGAACCAGCCGGTCTGGAACAGGGACACGCGGGAGTCGCCGGCGGCTAGCACCCACCACAAGACCGCCCAGGTGGCGAGGTCGAACAGCGAGCTGAGCGGACCGACGCGGACGACGAAGCGTCGCAGGGCTCTGCTGTCCCAGCGGCGGGGGCGGGCGAGTTCGGCGTCGTCGACGGCGTCCCAGGGCAGGGCCAGCTGGGACAGGTCGTAGAGCAGGTTCTGGACCAGGAGCTGGATCGGGAGCATCGGCAGGAACGGCAGGAAGGCCGCGGCGGCCGTCACCGACAGGACGTTGCCGAAGTTGGAGCTGGTCGCGGCGCGGATGTACTTCAGGGAGTTGGCCAAGGTGCGGCGGCCCTCCTCGACGCCGGCGGCCAGGACGGTGAGGTCCTTGTCCAGGAGGATGACGTCGGCGGTCTCGCGGGCCAGGTCGGTGGCGTCCGGGGCGGTGAGGCCGACGTCGGCGGCGTGTAGGGCCGGGGCGTCGTTGACGCCGTCGCCGAGGTAGCCGACGGTGTGGCCGGCGCGGCGCAGGGCCTCGACGACGCGGGCCTTGGCGAGGGGGTCGGTCTTGGCGAAGACGGTGGTCTGGGCCGCGAGGGCGGTCAGGGCGGCGTCGTCGAGGGCTGCCAGGGTGCGGCCGTCGACGACAGTGCCGGGGGCTATGCCGACCTCGCGGCAGACGCGGGCCGCGGCGGAGGGTTCGTCGCCGGTGATGACCTTGACTTCGACGCCGCGATCGGCGAGTTCTTGGAGTGCGGCGACTGCCGAGTCCTTGGCGGGGTCGGTGAAGCCGAGCAGGCCCACGAGGGTCAGGCCGGCTTCGTCGGCGACGGTGTACGACCCGCGCCGGCCGACCGATGTCCGGACGGCGACCGCGAGCAGCCGCAGTCCGGCGTCGCGGTCGGCGGCGGCGACCTTGTCGACGCGTGCGCGCAGGTCGGGGTCGAGGGGGACGGCGCGGCCGTCATCGAGCACTGAGGTGCAGCAGTCAACGACTTCCTCGACGGAGCCCTTGGTGACGATGAGGTGGCCGGACTCGAAGCCGCCGTCCGTCGCGGCGACGACCACGCTCATGCGACGGCGACTGAAGTCGAAGGGGACCTCGTCGACCTTCTCCCACGCGGGGCCGGGCAGCGCGAGGGCTTCGGCGTGCGCGACGACGGCCTCGTCGAGGGGATTACGCCAGCCGGCCTGGAAGAGGCTGTTGAGGGCGGCGTAGTCGAGGACGGCGACGGCGGCACGACCCCAGGCGTCGGTGTAGCGGTCGAGGCTGGGCGTGCCCTCGGTGAGGGTGCCGGTCTTGTCGACGCAGAGCACGTCCATCGCCCCGAGGTCCTGGATCGCGGGGAGCCGCTTGACGACGACGCGGCGCCGAGCCATCGCGACGGCACCGCGCGCCAGGGTGGTGGTCACGACGACCGGCAGCATCTCGGGCGTGATGCCGACGGCGACGGCGACCGAGAACAGGAAGGCCCGATGCCAGCTGCCGGAGGCCACACCGCTGACCACGAAGACCAGCGGCGCCAGCACAAGCATGAAGCGCAGCAGCATCCAGCTGACCGAGGCGACGCCACGGTCGAAGGCGCTGGCGGGGCGCTCACGCTCCAGCTCGCGCCCCAGGTCGGCGAGGTAGGTGCGGGCGCCGGTGCCGATGACGACGGCGGTGGCGGTGCCGGAGAGGACGTGGGTGCCGGCCAGGCAGAGGGCTGGGTGGTCGGAGGCTGCGGTCGCGATATCGGGCGAGGCATGCGGGCCGGTCGGGCGATCGGAAACGAGGCCGCTGGCAAGCGCGCGAATGCCAGCCGAAGCGCCAGGTGCAGCGCCGGGCAACGTATGGGAACCCGCTAGGCCATCGGAAACGAGGCCGCCGGAAAGCGCCCGAGTGCTGGCTGAAGCGTCGGGCGAGGCATGCGGGCCGGTCGGGCGGTCAGAAACTTGGTCCTCGGCAAGGGCACGAGATCCGGCTGAGTCGGCGGGCAGGGCGTGCGGGCCGGCCAGGCGCAAGGCGGGTTGGTCACTGGCGCGGGCGGCATCGGTCAAGTTGTCGGGCTCGGCGTGCGTGTCAACCAGGCGCAGAGTCGCGCGGCCGAAGGTCTGCCCGGCCGCCGCGCCGGCAGCGCCGGCCGTCCCCGACAACTCCGCGTGCTTCTCCACCGGCATCGACTCGCCGGACAGCAGCCCCTGGTCCAGGAACAGGTCCTTCGAGCGCAGCAGCCGCAGGTCCGCCGGGATCAGGTCCCCCGCGCCGAGGCGGACCACGTCGCCGACCACCAGTTGGTCGAAGGGGAGTTCGCGCGCGATCGGCTCGCTGGCGTCGTCGGCGCGGCGGACCACGGTCGCGGTCGTCAGGACCAGCGCGCGTAGTGCGTCGACCGTGCGGCGCGACCGTTGCTCCTGCCAGAAGCGCATCAGCGCCGCGATGGCGATCATCGCCGTGATGGCCAGGACGCCGCCGAGGTCGCCGCTGAGCGCGAACACCGTGTCCAGGACCGCCAGGACCAGGAGGAACGGGGCGCGGAAGGCCGTTGCCAGGCCGTGTGCGGGGGAGCGTTCGGGGCGGCTGAGGTCGTTCTCGCCGTCGCGCTCCAGGCGCGTGGCGGCCTCGGCTTCTGTCAGGCCGCTCAGTCCGGTGTCGAGGCCGCGCAGGACCTGCAGGACCGGCTTTCCGCCGCACGCTGCCAGCTCAGCGCTACGGTCCGCCAAGGTGTCCGTCAGCGCGGGGGTCAGGCCGGGGGCCGCGGTGGGGCTGCGGAACGGGGACAGGAGCGTCATGGCGGTTCGCTTCCGGTCGTGCGGCGGGGAACCGCGCGGTGGCTAGGCCGTCTTCGCGGACCTCCGGATCCCGGGCGCCGCCTCGTCGGCCAGTTCGGCGTGGTGGTCCAGCATCTGCCGGACGATCGCGACGACGTGCGGGTCGTCCACGACGTAGACCTGGCGCCGGCCCTCGCGGCGCGCGCTGACCAGGCCGGCCAGCTTCAGCTTGGCCAGGTGTTGGCTCACCGCGGCGACGTTGCTGCCGGTCGCTTCGGCCAGCGCCGTCACGTCCTGCTCGGCCCGGGCCAGCAGCCACACGATGTGCAGCCGGGTGGTCGCGGCCAGCATGCCGAAGGTGGCGGCCGCGTCCTGAAGGAGCCTGGGACTCGGCGCCCCGTCGTCGGGGACGGCGTCGTCCTCGGTGCGCGACTCCTGTCTGCGGCGCATGTCACCTCCTCGCGTCTGTGCTCTGTACCGGGCCGGGGCCCGGATCGGTAGCGTCCATTGTGCCCGACGGCCGGAGATCCACTCAAACGTTTGCGCAATCGCTTGACTATTTGAGCGCCCCGGGTGTCTACTTCGAAGCGGCACCCCACCGCCGCGCACCGACGCCTAGCGCTCCCCACGCCGCCTCCGCGGGTCGGTCATCCATGCCCTGATACGGACACCCCGACGGAGGTACCGCCATGTCCTTGACCCTGACCATCTCCGGCCTCCCCGACGGCGTCGCCGCGGACGTCGACCTGGCCGCCGTGGCCCGCGCCCTGCGTCCGCTGCTGGCCCCGGCGCTGATCGGCGCCGCCGAACTGGCCGAACTGGCCGGCCTGGCGCCGGTCGTTCCGGTGCTGGTGTCCATCGTGGTGGTGACCAGGCGGAGCGCACGCTGATCGCTGTGATTCTCGCGTGCCACGCGGTGTTCCCGCACCACAGCCACTCCGGATCGGGCGTGTAGTCCGGTCCGGAGCGGCTATCGGCGTACGTGCCCAGCGAGGAAGAGGACCCTGATGCTCACCGCACTGCCCCACACCGCCGATGGGCACCCTGCCGTAGGCGCCGTCATATATCTGGTGATCGTTGTCGTGCTGGTCGGCTCTGCGGTGGTCGCCGGGCGGCGGGGCCGGAGTCGGCGTCGTCGGCCGCCGCGGTGAGCCGGCCGGCGAGCGACTCGGCGAACCGCCGCATCCTTTACGATCACAGGATCATGGACACCTTCGCCGACGTACCCACCACCACCCTGGCCGACGTGCTGAGCCGCGAGCACATCATGGACCTCGGCATCCGGTCGCTGACCGGGACGCCCGGGCGCCTGGCCGGACCGGCGTTCACCGTCCGGTGCCCGCCCGGGGACAACCTGATGGTGCACGCGGCCGTCTACCGGGCCGCGCCGGGCTCGGTCATCGTCGTGGACACCGGCGGCGACGTGGAGTACGCGGTGGCCGGCGGGAACGTGCTGGCGGTGGCGCAGCGGCACGGGGTGGCCGGGCTGGTCGTGGACGGCGTGATCCGCGACGTGGCCGAGGCGCGCGAGGCGGCGTTCCCGGTGTTCGGGCGTGGCGTGGTGCCGATCCCGGGGGCCAAGGCGGTCGTCGGGGAGCACAACGTGGCGGTGCGGTGCGGCGGCGTGACGGTCGGCGCCGGGGACATCGTGGTCGCGGACGAGGACGGCGTGGTCGTGGTGCCGGCCGGGCGGCGGTACGAGGTGTTCGCGGCGGCGCGCGCCAAGCTGGCCAAGGACGAGGCCGAGACGCTGGACGCGTGGGAGCGTGCGCACCGGGCTCGGATCGACGCGATTCTGGCCGAGGGCGGGTTCGGGGGCTGATCGCTCCGCTGAAACTGCTGAAGACAACGGCCCGTCTCACTGATCGATGGATCAGTGAGACGGGCCGCTCTCCTCAGCGAGTCGCCGTCGCCGTCCTCACTCGTCCGGATCCGGCCCGGGACCCCGCGTCAGCGCGTCGAAGTCCGCGTCGTCCTTGTGCCAGTGCACCGCGTGGATCCCCGGCTCCAGCGACAGCCGCCCCACCAGCTGCTCCAGCCGGCTGGCGGCGTCGCCGTCCAGCAGCAGGTGCGCGGTGAGCCGGGTGGCGTCGGCGCCGTCGTCCCGGGTGGTGTCCAGGCCGCGCAGGATCACGTGGCCGCCGGTGGTGTCCGCCACCAGCAGTGCCCTGATGTGCGCCTCGGACTTCGCTTTGCAGGTCAGGTGCAGGCGGAAGGGCTGCAGGTCCTCGTCCTCCTCGACCGCGTTGTCCCGGTCGAACAGCCGCCCGGCCGGGCGGCCGAGCAGGTGGACCAGCAGGACCGTGGCCGTGCCGATGGCCGCGAAGGCCAGGTGGCCGGAGGCCGCCATGACCCCGACGGCGGCCGAGCACCACAGCGTCGCGGCGGTGTTCAGGCCGCGGACGTTGAACCCGTCGCGCAGGATCACGCCACCGCCGAGGAACCCGATGCCGGAGACCACGTACGCGGCGACCTGCGTGCTGTTCGCCGAGCCGTTGATGTCCGAGTACAGCACGAACAGGGTCGCGCCCACGGCCACCAGCGCGTTGGTGCGCAGACCGGCCATCCGGGCCCGCAGTTGCCGCTCCACGCCGATCGCGGCGCCGCATCCGAGCCCGACCGCCAGCCGCGCGATGAACTCCCAAGTGGTCAGGTTCTGCATGTTCGCCTCCTTATGGTGCGAAGGACGGTCAGCGGCCGAGCATCATCTCGACGAGCTTCCACACGCACATGACCATCGAGAGCAGCAGGTACAGCCGCAGCGCGCCCATGGAGTAGCGGCGGGTCCTGGAGAAGGTCAGCCGGCCGAGCCGGTCCAGCGGCGGCGTCCGCCACTCGTCGCGGCCGGAGCGGTCGATGACCTCGGCGACGTAGTCCGGCGCGCGCCGTGCCCGCAGGGCCTTGACGCCCATGAACGTGGCGGCGGCCAGGCCGCCGGCCGCGCAGCCGACGAGGATCTCATCGATCTGTCCGGCGCTGATGTTCGGCCAGATCACCGAGGCGGTGAGGACCATGGACAGCGCGATCAGGATGCCGATGACGGTCGAGGTGAACAGGGTGGTCTTCTTGGAGTTGACCCAGGGCCCGAGGACTTCCTTGTCGACGCACAGCAGGAGCAGGAAGACTGTGGCGCTGGGCAGCAGGACGCCGGCCAGGGCCTGGACGCCGGTCGTGAGCACGCCGAGGACGTGGGCCGAGGCGGTCAGGACGATGGTCGCGGCCAGGCCGATGACCCCGGCGTAGACCGCGTAGAAGCCCTTGGCCTGCTTCACACCGCGGTGCAGCGAGTGGTTGATCTTGAAGACGTCGCCGATCGCGTAGGCCGTGGACAGCGAGACGGCGAAGGCGCCGATGACGGAGGCGTCCAGGAGCGCGACCGCGAACATGTCGCCGAGCGCGCGGCCGCCGTAGTTCTGCAGCGCCGTGGCCAGCGAGCCGGCGTCGGTGAAGTCCGGGGAGCCCTTGGCCGCGAAGGCGACGGCGCCCAGGCCCATGATCGCCGCCGCGCCGACCACCACGACCACGATGCCGAGCCACAGGTCGGCCTTCTCGTACTTCATGAAGCGCGGGGTGATGCGCTTGTCGATGACGTAGCTCTGCTGGAAGAACAGCTGCCAGGGCGCGACGGTGGTACCGACGATGCCGATGATCAGCAGCATCAGCGGGGCCATGCCGCCCGCGCCGCCGGGGAAGGAGGGGCGGACGAAGTCGTGCGCCATGGTGCCGACGGCCGGGTGCGCCATCAGCGAGATCGGGATCAGGAGCAGGGAACCGAGGCAGAAGATCAGCGCCAGGCGCTCGAACCGGCGAAACGAGCCGGTCGAGGCCGCGGCGACGATGACCAGCGCGGCCAGGACCACCGAGGGGACTTTCGGCAGGCCGAGGTAGCCGGTGGCCAGGGTGATGCCGATGAATTCGGTGACCAGCGTCAGGGCATTGAGCAGGAACAGGTCGATGACGGAGAAGGCGCCCCAGAACTTGCCGAAGCGCTCGAAGATGAGGCGCGCGTGGCCGACGCCGGTGACGGCGCCGAGGCGGAGGACCATCTCCTGGTTGACGTACAGGACGGGCACGAGCAGCAGGAGCGTCCACAGGAGCTTCGTGCCGTAGTCGTGGCCGGCCTGGCCGTAGGTGGCGAAGGCGCCGGCGTCGTTGTCCCCGATCATCACGATCAGACCGGGCCCGACGATCGCGAGCAGCGTCTTCATCTTCGTCGACAGCCCGCGGCGGGCCCCGTGGTCGCCGAGCTTGATGGTGCCGAACGCACCCTTGATGTCGCCGACGTGCGCGTCGTCGAGGACTGCGGTGTTCGAGCGCTCCAGCAGTGCGGTGGTCATGTGGTTCACCCCTCCCAGCCCGCTCGGCGGGCGTGCAGGAGACGGCAGCAGACAGGAGCCCGCGACGGTGGCGGGCGGTCAAGTGATTAAGAGGTCAGAGCTGCTGCGCGTCAGACGGATCGAAGAGCAACGTGGAGCACAGTCGGCCAGCCGTCACCGGCAGCCGGTGGGTGCTACTACTCGGACTATCCACGCCACTCACCTCCACCCGACGGGGCCCCAGGAATCCACCTGGACCGCGATCACCGTGGGAGCACGCGCCGACTTCCGAGCACGAAAGAGCCCGAAACGAAACGGCGGAGGCACTCCCTCTCGTAAGAGCTTTGACACTGCCCGGCGTATCCCGACCATTGGCCGGTAGCCACTTCGGGTCACCCCTTAAGCCGAGGAGACCTGTCCTGACCTTGGGCGTCTCTCGACGTCGTGAGATCAGTGGCTTGTGTCCGGTGCAGACGCCTCACCTAACGAGGTGCCTTCTTGACGGACGTAATGTTATCGGACCATTGCTCATTTGCCTAATCGAGCGAATGTGGCGCGAACGCCGGGCGAGCGTGGCACGGGGGCGGGCCGGGGCGCAGCGGGCGGGGCGGGGCAGTGTTGGTGGGCAGTCGTGGCGAGCAGCGCACTCCTGGTCTTGCCGCCCAGACAGTGGGCGCTGTTATCCCCGCCGAGACCCCGGCGGATCGCTGAACACACTCACCGTTGCGAACGAGTCGACCACCAGTCGCAGCAGCGCCAGGGCCGCTGCGCCGTCGCCGGGGGCGGGTGGGGGTTCGAGGGCGACCAGGGGGATCGCGGTGCCGGCGTGCACGACCAGGGCTTCGGCGGCGGTCGGCCAGAAGCCGAAGCCCTCCTCTGTTGTCATCTCGGTGCGGGAGTCGCGGTGGGAGTAGGCGCCGGCTATGCGGCCCGGTTCTGGTTTGTGGATCACGCCCGCCGCGTCTGCCAGCTCGACCAGGGCTGAGCCGCCGTACTGCCAGCGGTTGCTGTCGGCGTGCGCCTGGGCCCACTGGTGTGCCTCCGGGGCGAGGGCGAAGTGCCAGCCGTGGGTGCGCTCCTGGAACTCGCGCTTGGCGACCTCCCAGCGGTGTGCACTCTCGGCGTAAAAGTCCTGCAGCTTGTCGCTGTCCATCGGCTGATCGTAGGCCGCGCCGCCCGTTCGCCGCCGCCCGTTCGCCACGGTCGGAGTGCCGGGGGCAGATCTTCGCTTTACGGTCGGAACGTGGATCTCCCGGTCATGCCGCCGGTGCGGCCGATGCTCGCCACCGCTGCGAGGGATGTGCCGCGCGCGGCGGGGTTGGCGTACGAGCCGAAGTGGGACGGGTTCCGGTGCGTCGTGTTCCGTGACGGTGCCGAGGTGGAGCTGGGCTCCCGCAACGATCGGCCGCTGACCAGGTACTTCCCGGAGCTGGTCGAGCTGCTGCTCGCGGCCTTGCCCGAGCGCTGCGTGGTGGACGGCGAGATCGTCGTGGTCACCGGCGACGGCCTGGACTTCGACACGCTCCAGAACCGCCTGCATCCCGCCGCCTCCCGGGTCCGCAAACTCGCGGCGGAGACGCCAGCCAGCTTCGTCGCGTTCGATCTGCTGGCACTCGGGGACCGCGACCTGAGCGGCGAGCCGTTCAGCGAGCGCCGGCGGGCGCTGGTCGACACGCTCGACGCCTTCCGGAACACAGGAGAACAGCCGAGCAACAGCCGCGTGATCCTGACGCCGCTCACCGAAGACCCCGACGTCGCGCAGGACTGGTTCACGCGCTTCGAGGGCGCCGGATTCGACGGTGTCATGGTCAAGCCCCTGGACCTGCCGTACGAGCAGAACAAGCGCGTCATGGTCAAGGTGAAGCACGAGCGCACCGCGGACTGCGTCGTCGCGGGCTTCCGCTGGCACAAGGACGGCGAAGGCGTCGGCTCCCTGCTCCTGGGCCTGTTCGACGACGAAGGCGTCCTGCACCACGTCGGCGTCGCCAGCAGCTTCACCGCGGCCCGCCGCCGCGAGTTGGTCGGCGAGCTGGCGCCGCTGCGCGAGAACGCCCTGGACGGCCACCCCTGGCGCGGCTGGGCCGAGGCCGAACAGCAGTCCGGCAGCCGCATGCCGGGCGCCCGCAGCCGCTGGTCCGCCGACAAGGACCTGGCCTGGGAGCCGCTGCGGCCGGAGCTGGTCGCCGAGGTCCGCTACGAGCACCTGCTCTCCGGACGCTTCCGGCACGGCGGCCGCCTGGTCCGCTTCCGCCCGGACCGCACGCCGGAGTCGTGCACGTACGCCCAGCTCGAACAGGTCGCGCCGGCCGAACTGGCCGAGGTGTTCGGCGATCGGGCAGCCGCGGAGGCCGCGGAATGAGCAAGGAGACCGTCCTCGACATCGACGACACCGAGGTCACGGTGTCCCATCCGGAGAAGGTCTACTTCAGCAAGCGCGGCGAGACCAAGATGGATCTCGTCCAGTACTACCTGGCCGTCTCCGGCCCCATCATGAACACGCTGAAGGACCGACCCCTGCTCCTGGAGCGCTACCCGGACGGCGCCGGCGGCAAGTCGTGGTTCCAGAAGCGGGTCCCGAAGACCGCGCCGCCGTGGCTGACCACCATGGAGGTCTCCACGCCCAACGGCACCACCAGCGACGCGCTGGTCGCGGCGAACATGGCGCACATCGTGTGGGGCGTGAATCTGGGCTGTCTGGGCTTCCACGTCTGGCCGATCCGCGCCTCCGACCCCGACGTCACCGACGAGCTGCGCATCGACCTGGACCCCTCCCCCGGCGTCGGCTACCCCGAGGTCCGGCACGCCGCGGTGCTGACCCGGGAGCTGCTGGCCGAGCTGGGCATCGAGGCGTACGTGAAGACCTCCGGCTCGCGCGGCCTGCACATCTACGTCAGCCTCCAGCACCGCTGGGACGGCTACGAGGTCCGCGCGGCCGCCGTCGCCCTGGCCCGCGAGATGGAGCGCCGGTATCCGGAGCAGATCACGGCCCAGTGGTGGAAGGAGGAGCGGGGTGCGCGGGTGTTTGTGGACTTCAACCAGAACGCGCCGCACAAGACGGTGTTCGGCGCGTGGTGTGTCCGGCCGCGCGTCGGTGCGCAGGTGTCGACGCCGATCTTCTGGGACGAGCTGATGACGGTCGTCCCCGACGAGCTGACCATCGCCACGGTACCGGCCCGGGTCGCCGAGCGCGGCGATCCGTGGGCCGAGTACAACGCGCGGCCGCAGTCGTTGGAGCCACTGCTGGACATGTCGCGGCAGGACATGGCGAACGGGCTGATGGACGCGCCGTGGCCGCCGGTGTATCCGAAGCAGCCGAACGAGCCGCCGCGGGTGGCGCCGAGCCGGGCCAAGCACACGGAACCGGACCCTGACGACGCCTCATGAGGGCGAAGACTGTGTATCCGTAACGGTTTCAGCTTCTGTGTTTAACTCCGGTCTTAACTCCGGCTCTGGCTCTGGCTTTGGCTCCGGCTCCGGCTCGACATCCGGGAACTCCACCCGCACCCCGAGCAGCCGCACCGGCCGATCCAGTTCCAGCAGCGCGAACACCTCCAGCGCGGCACGCTCGATCTCCTCCGCGTCCGCCGTCGGAGCGGGCAGGGTGATGCTCCGCGTCTTGGTGATGAACGGCGCGTACCTGATCTTCAGCCCGACGCGCGCCGCCGGCCGCTCCTCCGCCACGACGTCCTCGGCGACGTGCCGGGCCAGCTGCCGCACCTGCCCGGCCAGCTCCCCCGCGTCGGCGATGTTCTGCTGGAACGTGACCTCGCGGCTGCGGCCCTTGGCGACGTGCGGCGTGCCGGTCACCTCGGTGTCGCCGGCGCCCTGCGCCAGCAGCCAGAAGTAGGGCCCCATCTTCGGCCCGAAGTGGTCGGCGAGCGTGGCGCGATCGGCCCGGGCCAGGTCGGCGACGGTGTGCAGGCCCATCTCGGCGAGCTTCTTGGCGGTGCGCGAGCCGATGCCCCACAGTGCGTCGGTGGCGCGCTCGCTCATGACCGCGGCCCAGTTCTCCCTGGTCAGCCGGTAGACGCCGGCCGGTTTGGCGAAGCCGGTGGCGGTCTTGGCGCGCAGCTTGTTGTCGCCGATGCCCACCGAGCAGGACAGTCCGGTCTCGCCGAGCACGGCCTCGCGGATGTCGGCGGCCAGCGCCTCGGGGTCGTCGGTGCGCGCGCCGACGAACGCCTCGTCCCAGCCCATCACCTCGACCACGACCGGGAACTCGCGCAGCGTGGCCATCACGCGCTCGGAGACCTTCTCGTAGGCGGCGCGGTCGGCGGGCAGGAAGACGCAGTCGGGGCACTTCTTCGCGGCGGTGCGCATCGGCATCCCGGAGTGGACGCCGAACTCGCGCGCCTCGTAGGAGGCGGTGGCCACCACGCCGCGGCGCGTCGGGTCGCCGTGGCCGCCGACCACGACGGGCCGGCCGCGCAGTTCCGGGCGCCGGGCCACTTCGACCGCGGCGATGAACTGGTCGAGGTCGACGTGCAGCACCCAGTCGCTGGCGGACACAGGTCCAGTATGGCCGGGTATGCCCGACTACGGCTTGTCGGCGAGTGCGCTGGTGAAGGCGCCCGCCGGCCCCTACAACTCGCCGGGGTGGTCCAGGTCGAAGCGCAGCCGCGCCACCGCGACCGCCTCCTTGTGCTGCCGCGACCAGTCGGCCAGCGCCGCGACCGCCTGCGCGAAGCTCTCCCCCATCGGGGTGAGGCGGTAGTCGGTCTGGGGCGGGATCGTGGGGTACACGGTCCGCTCGACCAGGCCGTCGCGGATCAGGCGCTTGGTGGTGACGGTCAGCATGCGCTGGGAGATGCCGGGGATCGCGGATTTCAGAGCGCCGAAACGGCGGACGCCCTTGGCCAGTTCCACGATCACCAGGACCGACCAGCGGTCGCCGAGGCGGTCCTGGACGTCGCGGATGCCGCAGTCGTCGTCACCGCAGGGGCCGTGCTCGTCGGTGTCGGTCGCGGGCAGCGCCCAGCTGTTCGCATGCGTCACGAAGGGGACGACGCCGCGAAGCCCTCGGGCTATTCCGAATGAGACCTGGGTCACATCGGTGACGAGTCGCGGCGGCCCGACCCGGATGGTTACCGCCGTGTGCCCGGGTGATTCGAATGTGCCTCCTTACGCAGGTCCGTCGGCACGTCGGAGTCTGGACAGCGTCCGCTTCGCGCTTGATCAGTTCTCTGTGGAGGTTTGTGATGATTCTGGTGACGGGGGTTTCCGGCGGTCTCGGCGGCTTGGTGTTCAAGGGACTGTCAGAGCTCGATGACGTACAGGTCGTGGGCGGCACGCGCACCGGCGACGGCGTCAAGGCACGGCGCGTGGACTTCGACGACCCGCAGTCGCTGCCGGCGGCGTTCGAGGACGTGGACGTCCTGGTCGTGGTCTCCGCCGGCTACGCCGAGGACGACGTCGTGTTCGCGCGCCACGGAGCCGTGGCCGATGCCGCAGGCCGGGCCGGTGTCAGGCACCTGATCTACACCAGCCTGGCGAGCTCCGGCGAGTCGATGACGATCGCGCTGCCGCACCGCTGGAGCGAGGAGCGGTTCGCGGCGGGGCCGTTCACGACCACCATCCTGCGCAACGGGCTCTACCCCGACGTCCCGGTCGCGCTCGCCACAGCCGGAACGTCGGGGGACGGCATGGTCGCCGCGCCGTTCGGTACCGGACGGCTGTCGGCGGTGGTCCGGCAGGACCTCGCCGACGTCGCCGTGCGGGTGGCCGCGGAGTCGGAGCGGGATCTGGCGGCCGGAAAGCCGAGCCGTCATGCCGACCGCGTATACGAACTCGAAGGCGATACGGCTCTGGGCGGGGAGGAGATCGCGCAGATTCTCACCGAAGTGCTCGGGCGTCCGATCGCGTACCGCCCCACATCGCTGACCGAGACCCGGGCGGCGCTGGCAGGAAGCAGCTTGGAGCCGTATCAGATCACGCATGCCCTGTCGCTGTACTCGAACGTCATCGCCGGTCGCGCCGAGGCCACGCGCTCGGATCTGCCGCAGCTTCTGGAAACTGCGCCGCGTTCGGTACGAGCCGCCGTCGCGGAGGCCGTCGCCCGCAATCGTGGTTGAGCTAGCTCAACCAACGGCCGGGCCCGGAAATCCGGGCTGCCTGGTAGACGCCCCTGTCGGCGATCGACACGGAATACTCACAACTATCGCTCACCGTACCCGGCAATCCGACGGTGTTCATGCCTCGTCAATCACTGGAAACCCCGGCTTGCCAGGACTTTCGCGATCCGATGCGGCCTTTGCCGGTATCGGCGCCGCCAGCCAGCTGAGACCCCCACTCTCAGTGCCCACTTGTAACCCATGAGATATTCAAGACCTTATCCGGAATAGGCGGAAGCGAGGTCCAACATGGTCGCTGTCACAGCGGACGGGGCGACGACACGCGAGCTGGAACGCATGATGGCGGAGTTCCCGGATCTGCCGGTCGAGGCCGTGATCAAGCAGGACATACTGCGGCAGGGCCTGGCCTTCAGTCCCGACGCCTTGCGCGTGGCCAGCGGGTACAAACCCAAGGACTACTTCATCTTCACCTTCGACCTGGTGCCGGTGGCGGAGATGGCCGAGCACGCGCAGTTCCGGGCCCCGGAGGAGATCCGGATGACCGGCGGCCCCTATGACCTGCGCCGGACCGTGGTCTCCACGCGGGTCGCGCCGGACAGCCCCTATGTGGTCGAGCTGCGGGACGGCAGGCTCACGCTGAGCTGCGAGGGCGCGTTCCTGGCGGACCTGGAGTTCCCGCCGATCCCCGGCTACTACGAGCACACGCTGTCCTCCGGCAAGAAGATCAGCGAGATCGCCCCGGCCATCGAGTGGGGCTACCTGGTGTACCTCACGGTGTACCGGCTGTGCCAGTACTGGGGCCGGGACGAGGAGTGCCGCTTCTGCGACCTCAACGAGAACTTCCGGCAGCAGCGCGCGAACGGCCGCGAGTACACGGCGGTGAAGGAGATCGAGGACATCGTCGAGGCGATGTCGCTGATCAACAAGTACGACGACGTCACCAAGGCCTACACGGTCACCGGCGGCTCGATCACCAAGAAGCTGGACGGCATGCGCGAGGGCGAGTTCTACGCGCGCTTCGCCGAGGCCATCGAGTCCCGGTACGCCGGCCGCTGGATCCCCAAGGCCGTGGTGCAGGCGCTGCCGGTGGACGAGGTCCAGATGCTCTTCGACGCCGGCTACCGCGTCTACCACCCGAACTACGAGGTGTGGGACGCCGAGATGTTCAGCTGGATCTGCCCGGGCAAGGACCGCTATGTCGGCCGTGACCAGTGGGTCAAGCGGATCCTGGACTCGGCCGAGATCTTCGGGGCGACCAACGTCATCCCGAACTTCGTCGGCGGCGTGGAGATGGCCGAGCCGCACGGCTTCACCGACGTCGACAAGGCGATCGCCTCCACGACCGAGGGCCTGGACTTCTTCATGAGCCACGGCGTGATGCCGCGCTTCACCACCTGGTGCCCGGAGCCGACCAGCAACCTGGGCCGGCAGAAGGGCCCGTCGCTGGAGTACTTCGTGAAGCTGCTGCTGGCCTGGCGCGACACCTTCGAGAAGTACAACCTCCCGGTCCCGCCCGGCTACGGCCGCCCCGGCGCCGGGAACGCCGAGTTCTCGGTGAGCGCCTTCATGGACGTCATCCGCACGCCTTGAGGTTCAACGGTCCGGCGGCGCGCCGCCCAGCCGCCGCCGGACCATTCATACCTTGACAAATCGAACAAAGTAACGCCCTGACGGCACCGCGGAAGCCCCGACAGTGTAATTTGGCCGCTACCGCCTTCGACGGCGGCGATGACGCAACTGGGGAGTGGGACTATGACGGGGCGGCGAATAAAAGCGGCACGGATGACGGCTTGCGGCATGGTAGCCGCGGCCCTGCTGACCACCAGCGGCTGCGGCCTGTTCGGCAGCAGCTCGTCGAAGTCGTCCTCGTCCGATTCCAAGAACTCCGGCGCGGGGGCCGCCACCACCAGTTCGTCGCCGCAGGCCACGCCGCAGACCGTGGCGCAGGCGTTCCTGGACGCCTGGTCCAAAGGCGATTTCGACGGCGCCGGCAAGCTGACCGACGACGCCACCAACGCCACGGCCCGGCTGAAGGCCGTCATGGGCTCGCTGAGCCCGCAGAAGCTCACGCTGACCCTCGGTTCGCAGGAGAACGTCGCGGCCGGGGCGACCTCGGACTCGCCGACCGGTTCGACCCCGGCCTCGGGCACGCCGAGCGCCCCGGCGTCCTCGACCTCCAGCTCGGCCGCCACGCTGGCCCGGTTCTCCTTCACCGTCTCCGCCGACTTCGGCAACAACCTGGTCTGGGACTACTCCTCCGCGCTGAACCTGGCGCAGGGCCCGGCCGGCACGCCGGTCGTGAAATGGACCTCGGGCGTCATCCAGCCCCAGCTCGGCGCGACCGCGCTGATCAAGGCCGTGCCGCCGAAGCAGAGCGTGGTCGACGCCACCGGCAACCCGGTCGACGTGACGAAGCACCCGAGCCTGACCTCGGCGGTGAACGCGCTGGCCACGCACGTCCCGACGAACGCCACGCCGACCCAGCTCACCGTCGAGTTCGTGGACCCCAAGACCGGCAACCCGGTCGCCCCCGGGACGATCAAGCAACTCGGCACCGGCACGGGCACCGCGCCGACGGTGAAGACCTCGATCGACCCGAAGGTGCAGACCGCGGTCGAGGCCGGGCTGAACGGGCACGCCAACGCGGGCATGGTCGCCATCCAGCCGTCCACCGGCGACATCCTCGGCATGGCCAGCAACGACGCCGCCGTCCCGTCCCTGGCCTACAAGGCCACCCGCGCCCCGGGCTCCACGTTCAAGGTGGTCACCACCGCACTCGCGCTCCAGCAGGGCCTGAAGCCCACCGACCCGGTGACCTGCAGCCCCAACGCCACCGTCGAGGGCTTGACGATCAACAACGACAAGAGCCTGCGCGGCGGCCTCTCGCCCGCCACGCTCAAGGACGCCTTCCTGGTCTCCTGCAACACCGCGTACGTCCACCTGGCCCTGGACGGCAAGCTCGGCAGCGACTACGGCGCGCTGACCAACGAGGCCCAGACCTACTTCGGCATGAACCAGAAGTGGGACCTGGGCATGGGCCCGGCCACCTACGGCACCGCCGGCGACCAGCAGGTCCCCAAGGCCGACGGCCAGGGCCTGTTCGCCCGCGAGACCTTCGGCCAGGGCAACATCACGATGTCCCCGCTGACCATGGCCTCCGTCGCCGCCACCGTGGCCACCGGCCAGTTCAAGCAGCCGATCCTGGTGCCCGGCACTCCGCAGATCAGCGCCACCCCGCTCCCGTCGGCGGTGGACAGCGAACTCATCTCCCTGATGCAGGGCGTGGTCAACTCCCCGGAGGGCACCGCCTCCACGGTCTTCCCGCACAACGTGGGCCTCGGCGCGAAGACCGGCTCCGCCGAGGCCGACGACACCAAGACGACCGACAGCTGGATGATCGTCTTCGACAAGACACACGACATCGCCTTCTGCGCCCTGGTCCTCAACGGCGGCATGGGCTACCAGGCAGCGGGCCCGGCGATCAAGATGGCGCTGCAGAATCTGGGGTACATCTAGGTCTGCGGTACATCTGGATCTGGGTCGCCGCGCTCACCGACGCCACACCCCGAGTCGACAAGGCACTCCGCTGTACGTGACGTGATCCGCGCTCGCGCCGGTGTGCTCCCAGCCGTCGGCGAGCAGCTCGAAGAAGCGATCGTCGGCGGTGGAGCCTCCGGCCTCCCGCCCGGCGTAGATCAGCATGTCGCCGCGGTAGGCGGTGACCGCGCGGGCGGCCCAGGGGTCGTCGTTGTTGGGCCAGCACAGGAAGAGCGCGCGGTCGGCGTGCAGGGCCGCGACGCTGTCGTCGCCGGGCTCGACGGCCGTGTAGGCGCGCTTGGCGTAGCCGTTGGCGGTGGAGGCCGGGAACGGGTCGTAGGCGAGGGTGTCGATGCCGGCGGCGCGCATCAGCCAGGCCCAGTACCCGCCGCCGGCACCGGGTTCGACGACGCCGCGCGCGCCGACGGTGGCGCGGATCCACGCGATGTCGCCGGGACTGGGGATCGACCAGCTGTAGCGACGGCTCAACGCGGCGCGGTCCAACCCGGCGACGACAGCGCGCTCGCGGACCTCGGCCGGGGCGGACAGCCACATGGTGGTGGGGCCGGTGATGCCGCCGCGGGTCTCGGTCGGGAGGTTGCGGATGATCTGCCAGTAGGGGTTGGCGGGGGCGTCGGGAGCGTCGGGAGCGTCGGCCGGGTCGGCTGCGGCGGTCGCGGACAGCGGCGGGAAGGCCAGCGCGGGGCCGAAGGGGCGCGGGGTGGCGAGGGTGACGGCGGTCAGGTCGGCGGCCAGGGTCGCCAGCTGGGCGTCGGAGAGGATGCCGTCGGGCGGCGCGGTGTCCGGATCGGCGACACTGGTCGGTCCAGCGCTCCCGGGACGTGTGTTCTCAGCCTTCAGCATGTGTTCCCCCGCGTCGTCCAACCCTGTGCTCCGGTAACAAAAGCTACCGGGCCACCCAAGGAAACGGCGCCCGGTCCGGCTCCACCCACCCGCTCCGCGCCGCAGCCGAGGCCAGCGCCGTCGAGGAGTAGAACCGCATCAGCAGCCGCTTGTCCAGCAAAGCGTCGTTGGCCTCGATGAACGTTCCGAAGTCATCCGTCGGATGCTCGGCGGCGTGATACCCGACCGCCTGCACCCACGCGCGGCTGACCGTGGCGTTGTACTTCTGCGGCACTCCGGCGTATCGCGCCGTCTCCTGGATCCCGTCGCTCACCACGTCTATCGCCTCCTCGACGCCGTGCTGCCGCACCGCCAGCCAGGTGACGTGGATGTGCTGCCGGTGCCCGAAGCCGGTGCCGTCGGCCGTTACCTGCTCGAACAGTTCCTGAAAGCTCATCGCGAAACCTCCGTCAACGCGCGCAGCACTTCGTAGAAGGCTGCGACCTTCTCCCGATCCAGATCCGCCAGCGCGCGCTCCTCCAGCTCCCTGATCGTCCGCGAGATGGCGTCCGCGGTCGCCCGCCCCGACTCCGTCAGCTCGATCAGCACCGACCGCCGGTCGCCGGCCAGGCTGCCGCGCGTGATGTGCCCGCGCCGTTCCAGCCGGTCCAGGACCCCGGTCAGGGTCGTCGGCTTGCTTCCGATCGCGGCGCCGAGTTCGGACACCGTGCGGGCGCGGCCGTCGGCGAGGTTCGCCAAGGCGTTGGTCTCCGACGGTGTGAGGTCCAGGTCGACCAGTTCTGTCGCCAGTGTCTGGAGCGTGGCGTGGGTGGCGCGCTGAAGGGCCAGCAGGGCTGACCCCTCCGATGATACGGATCCGTTCTTCACGGAACCGAATAATACTGTTCCGTAGTACATGGGCGCCACCCTTGACAGTGCGCGACCCCAGAACCTCTAATGTGCTAGGAACCTAGTTGAATAGAGGAATCGGTGATCGAGTTCCACCTGGACCCGCACTCCGGCGTCGCCCCCTACCTGCAGATCGTGCAGCAGGTCCGCCGGGCGCTGCTGCTGGGACTGCTGGCCGAGGGGGACCGGCTCCCCACCGTCAAACAAGTGGTCGCCAAGATCGCGATCAACCCCAACACCGTCCTGAAGGCCTACCGCGACCTGGAACGCCAGGGCCTGGTGGCCCCGCGCCCGGGCCTGGGCACGTTCGTCACCAAGACCCTCGCGCCGGGCCCGCCGCCCGAGCACGAGCCGCTGCGCCGGGAGCTGCACGCCTGGCTGGAGCGCGCGCGCACCGCCGGCCTCACCCCGGCCGATGTCGAAGCCCTTTTCCACACCGTCTTCCACGACTTCCGCGACTTCACCGAAGAGGCCGAAGAGGAACCATGACCGCGATCATCGAGGCGCAGGGCCTGAGCAAGCGCTACGGCGCGCGCCCGGCGCTGACCGACTGCACGCTGCACATCCCGCCGGGGCACGTGGTCGGGCTGGTCGGCCCGAACGGCGCGGGCAAGTCCACGCTACTCAAGCTCGCCTGCGGCCTGCTGACTCCGACCTCGGGGAGCCTCGCGGTGCTGGGCGGGCGGCCCGGGGCGGGTCCTGAGCAGATAGCGAAGGTGGCGTTCGTCGCGCAGGACGCGCCGGTGTACGCGCACCTGTCGGTCGCCGACCACCTGCGGCTCGGGGCGCACCTGAATCCGCGCTGGGACCGGGCGTTCGCCGAGGCCCGCGTCGACGCGCTGGGTCTGGACCGTAAGCAGAAGGCCGGGAAGCTCTCCGGCGGGCAGCGCGCGCAGTTGGCGCTGACGCTGGCCACCGGCAAGCGTCCGGATCTGCTGCTGCTGGACGAGCCGGTGGCCAGTCTGGATCCGCTGGCACGGCGGGACTTTCTCAGGCATCTGATGGAGACGGTCGCCGAGGAGGGCACCAGCGTGGTCCTGTCCTCGCACCTGATATCGGATCTGGAGCGGGTCTGCGACTACCTGATCGTGCTGGCCGGCTCTCGGGTGCGGCTGGCCGGCGAGGTGGACGAGCTGACGGCGAGCCATCACCGGATCATCACGGCGCGCCGCGAGGCGGACTCGCTGCCGTCAGGGCTCGAAGTCATCTCCGCCGCGCACGCCGAGCGGCAGTCCACGTTCGTGGTGCACGGGGCGCCGGGGCCGGCCGACGACTGGGCCGTCGAGCCGCTGGGGATGGAAGACCTCGCGTTGACCTACATGGAGGCCGCACGATGATCTGGCTGACTTGGCGCCAGCTGCGTCCCACGCTGATCACGGCGGCGGTGCTGCTCGGTGCGGCCGCCGTGTACTTCGTCATCACCGGGGAGCACATTCGGCATACCTATTCCTCCGATCTGAGCACGTGCCAGTCCGACTGCAAGCACGTGCTCGACGACTTCGCCGGCTCGTACCAGAACCTCCGGGCCCTGATTCAGCTCGTCGTGCAGGCCATGCCGGCCCTGATCGGGATCTTCTGGGGTGCGCCGCTGATCGCCGTGGAGTTCGAGCGCGGGACGCACCGGATGGCGTGGAACCAGTCGGTCACGCCTGCTCGGTGGCTGGCGTTCAAGCTGGCCGGCGGGGCGCTGGCGTCTGCTGTCACGGCGGGGATTCTCAGTCTGCTGTTCACGTGGTGGGCCAGGCCGCAGGACAAGATCGACGCCAGTCCTTTCGACTGGAACGTCTTCGGGACGCGCGACATCACGCCGGTCGGGTACGCACTGTTCGCGTTCATGCTCGGCGCTCTGCTCGGCTTGGTGACCCGCAAGGGTGTGCTGACCGCGATGGCGTTGACGGTCGCGGTGTATGTCGGGGTGCAGGTCGTCGTGGCCACGCAAATCCGGCCGAACATCATGCCGGCGCACACGACGTCGGTGTCCGTGGACGCGCAGTTGCTGAGCCACCCGGTCGAGACGACGATCACCGGCTCGCCGTCGGGGCCGACGGTCACGTTCAAGGTCTCGGCGCCGGCCGGCTCGTGGAAGCTGTCGCAGACTCCTGTCGTGGACGGCTCGGGGGCCAAGCTGCCGATGAGCGCGGTTCAGAACTGCATCGAGGGTCCCGTGCAGAGCCAGAGCGATCTCGCGAACTGCCTGGCGCCGTACAACCCGCACGTGGGCGTCCGATACGAGCCCGCCTCGGACTTCTGGCCGCTGCAGTGGTATGAAACAGGGATCTATATCGCCCTGGCCGGGGTGCTCGCGGGGCTCTGCTTCTGGCGGATCCGGCGGCACCGCGACTGAGGCGCGGGGCGGGGATTCCAGGAGGCCGCGATGGCGCTGATCGAGACGAGTGACGGCTACACCTTGTGGTACGAGGCGACCGGGCCGCGGGATGCGGCCGGGATCGTCTTCCCGGTGCGGTACCGTGCCGAGTTCGCGACGCTGGGGGCGGCGCTGGCGGAGACGTACCGGGTGGTGCGCTACAAGCCGCGGCGGGTCGTCGGCGAGATCGAGGAGGAGCCGGGCGCGGGCGGCGCGTGGCAGGGCCCTGACTGCACGGTGTACCCGACGCAGATGGAGGTCGCGGACCTGCACGCGGTCGCCGACGCGGCGGGCCTGGACGGCTTCGTCCTGGCGGGCTACTCGGGCATGGCGGCCCTGGCCGGATTCCTGGCCCCGCTCAGCGACCGCACGCGCGGCCTCCTGGTCGGCGGCTTCCCCCTGCTGGCGGACTTCGACTACTGGCTCGGCTTCGAGGAAGGCGCCCGCGCCGCGCTGATGCAGGCAGGCCTGCCGGACCAAGCCGGCGATCACCACCTGGGGCGCCTCATGTTCCGCCAGTGGGCCGCCCGCGACGACCGCGCGGCGCTGGCGGCCCTGCCGGGCCCGAAGATCCTCTGGTACGGCAGCCAGGACTGCGAACCGGAATGCCGCATGGTCGACCTCGCGGGCGGCGCGGCGATCGCGCGGCACAACCATGCCGACGAACCGGAGCTGCGCGACCTCGGCTTCGAGGTGGTCGAGGTGGCCGGGCACGACCACATCGGGGCGCTGGCGGAGGTGGATGTGGTGCTGCCTCGGCTGGCGGCGGCGCTGGCGGGGACCGGGAGTCGGTGGTGAGGGTGCGTGCCGGGCGCGCGGCTCGGGGCGAGGCAGGCTGAGCGCGAGCTGTGTGCGGGGGGTGTGCGGGGTGGCCAACGCTGGCTCGGCGTGAGAATCAGCGCGCGGAGGCGAGGCAGAGCGATCAGGCAGGCGGCTCGGGCTGAGCGCGGGGCATGCGTGTGTACGAGGCGGGCGGCGCAGACTCGGCGGGAGCATCGGGCGCGCGGCTCGACGGGAGGCAGGCCGAGCACGGAGCAGGCGTGCGTGCGAGGCGGCCGGCGCAGGCTCGGCGGGAGCATCGGGCGCGCGGCTCGGCGGGAGGCAGGCTGAGCGCGGGGCATGCATGCGTGCGAGTCGGCCGGCGCAGACTCGGCGGGAGCATCGGGTGCGGCGCGTGCTGGTATGCCAGGCCGCCTGCAAACCGCGTTGCCGCGTCGAGCTGCCGCAAGGTATAGATCGAGCATGGAGCTAGATGAGCGTGAATCGGCTACCGGGGTACTGCACCGGCTGACTTCGTACATTCCCGAGCGGCCCTGGGATGTGCCTGTGGATGATCCGCGGGTGCGACAGGATGTCGTCTCGTGTGATCCGGCGCGGCGGACGCCGACGGTGAAGTCCTATGGGAGTGAGCTGGAGCGGACCGCGCTTCCGCGGGAGTTGCCGGTTAGCGGTGCGGCGGCGCTTGCGGTGCTCGGCGGGGTGTCGGCGGCGGCTACGCCGGTGGATCTGGCGGGGCTGAGTCGCCTGCTCTTCTTGTCGGCCGGGGTCGTGCGGACCGCGGAGCGCGAAGAGGGGACCATGCTCTACCGCGCCGCCGGTTCGGCTGGGAATCGGTTCCCGCTCGACCTCTACGTGGCGATTCCCGAGGGCGCGGGGGCGGATCTGCCGGCCGGCGTGCATTGGTACGACGCCGTCGAGCACGCGCTGGTGCGCATCGCGCCGGCGCCGGCGGAGACGGGTGGGGCGCTGACCGTCGTCGTGACCGGCATTCCGTGGCGCACGGGATGGCGTTACGCCGAGCGCGGCTACCGCCACATCTACTGGGACGCCGGCACGATGCTCTCCCAGCTCCTGACGCTCGCCGACTCCGCCGGTCACGCGCCGCGCCTGTTCAGCCGGTTCCCGGACGTCGCCGTGTCAGAGCTCGTAGGCGCGGACCGCGTTCACGAGTGGCCGGTCGCGATCGTCTGCCTCGGGGAAGGTGCGCCGTCGATCACCGCGACCGGGGCGGCTGTCGCAGGGGTCATCGACGCCAACGCGGTGGAGTTCCCGCTGCTCACCGCTGCTCAACACGCCGGTGACATGGACAGCCTCGGCCAGCCGTGGGATTTCGGCGCCGCCGCACCGGCAGGCGAGACAGTCCTCGAATCGCCGACCGTCGACCAAGTCATCACCAAGCGCAGCTCCCAGCGCCGCATGGACCCCACCCGCGGCCTCCCGCTGGAGACGCTGCGCACCTCCCTGACCCTCGCCCTGCGCGGCATCGACCTCCCGCACTGGATCGCCGTCCACGACGTCGCCGGCCTGCCCGCCGGCCTCTACCGCTGGCCGCACCTGGACCACCCGCTCCGCGAGGCGAAGCCCGAAGAGCTCCGCGCCGAGACCTACCGCGTCTGCCTCGACCAGGACCTCGGCCGCGACGCCGCGTTCGTCGTCATCGCCGCGACCGACGTCGCGAAGCTCTCCGACCGCGAATACCGCGAAGCCCAACTCGCCTCCGGCCTCGTCGAGGGCCGCCTGCACCTCGCGGCCTACGCCCTCGGCGCCAGCGCCACCGGCATGACCTTCCTGGACTCCGACCTCCCCGCGTTCCTCGGCGACCCGGACGGCCCGCACGGCCTGATCTTCACCTGCGTCGGGGTGCCCGGCAACACTTCCAAGCCCGCCGGACGCCCGGGCGCGCCGACGCTGATCCATCCGGTCCGACCGCGCGGGTAAGGGTCCTTGAAAAGGCGCTGCTGACCAGGGTGCGGGTGTTGGTGGTGGGTGCGGTTTGTTTGTGGGTTGATAGTCAAGGGCGTTTTTTGACGGCTTCGCGCGGGTTTAAGAAGGATCCGCTGGGTGGCGCAGTTCGGTGGTGTGCCGCAGGTTGCGTTGGCGGCTGGCGGTGATGCTGGGCACGACCGCGCACCGGTCCGGGTCACTGCGCACGCGTCAGGCGGGCGGCTGGCGGCCGCGTGTGGTGGGTGCCTGAAAGTCAAAAGCAGGGCCTCCGGCGGCGCCTGCGCGGCGAGCGGCACTCGCTCCGGGGAGGGGGGTCGCGCTGTTTGCCGGCGGACGCTGCTTGTGGTCGCCTCTGTCCCGGGTTCCCCGTCACGTCGTCGCCTCACGGAAGCAGACCGGCCAGCCGGTATCAAGCCGGATCACACGCTGCTGTGGTGCGGCTTCGTCCGGCTTGACACCGGCTGTCCGGTCAGCTTGGCTACGCCCGCCGACGCGACGGGGAACCCGGGACAACCCCGCCTGTGGGAAGAATTCCCGCGTCTTAGGCACGCCACGTCACTACCCGCACATGTACGCACCCGCCACCCACACCCACACCCACACATCAAGCAGCAGCGCCCGAAAAAGACAGCTGCTGCGAAGCGCGGCGGATCACGTCACCGGCGGCGCGCCATCTCGCATCCGGCTGGCTACTCGGCGAAGAACTCCCGCATCGCGCGCCCCGCCGCCAGCATCTCCTGCTCGTACTCGGGATAGTCCGCGAAGTGCCCCGCGGTCGCCACCCGCAGGTCGACCGGCCCGGCCAGGGCGTTCAGCACCGCGAACTGGCCGGGCGGCGGCACCGAGGGGTCGAATAGCGCGGGTACCGCCTGCACCGGGATCCGTGCGTGGCGCGCGGCGGTCGCGGCGTCGAAGTACGCCAGCACCTTCAGTACCCGCGGGTCCGCCAGATACCGCTCGCGCACCGCCGCGCCGCTGCCGACGCACTCCAGCGTCACCCGCAGCGGATGGTTGCCGAACGTCGGGACCATCAGGTGCGCCGAGGCGAACCGCTCGTCCCACGGCAGCGCCAGCGCTCCCGTGCCGCCGCCGAAGCTGACGCCGGTGTAGTCCAGCCGGCGCGCGGCGGTCGGGAACAGCTCCGTCAGCGCCGTCGCCGCGCACCAGACGTCCGCGACGCAGCCCCCGATGATGTAGTCCTCCCGCGACTCGACGCCGTACAGCACGTGCCCGGGCGCCTCCGACGGCACGCCGGGCAGCAAACTCTCCGTCGGCAGCCCCCGCGCCACGAAGTAGATCCCGGCGGCACGCGCAGCCGGCAGCCACGCATCGGGCTCCCCGCGTCCGCCGTAGCCGTGCCCGACGACGAACCCGCGCTCGACGACACCGTCCGCCGGAGCGACGACCCACCCGCCGATCCGTACGCCCCCGAGCGAAGTAAAGGAGACCTCGAACACGTCGAGCCCGTCAGCAGTGGTCCCGACCTTGCCACCGAGCCGCGGCTCGACCGGGGTCGCCAGCGCGCGCCGATACATCCGTTGCCAGAACTCTGCGAAGTCTCCGGGTGCGTTGTCCGGTGCGGAGACCTTCAGCAGGTCGTCGAGGTCCATCCCGTAGGCCGGGTCGAACGGGAAAGGGTGCTTGGAGACGCCCGCGCTCTCGGACAGCCGGTTGATCTTCATGCTTCATGCTAGGCCACGACAGGCACCCACCCCATGACGGTCGTCCCCGACTCCGGCACCGACGAGATCCGCACCTCGCCGCCGGCGGCCGCGATCCGGTCGGCCATGTTCACCAGGCCGCCGGGCTCCTGCTCGTAGGCGGCGGCCACGTCGAAGCCGGGGCCGGAGTCCGCGACGGCGAACGTCAGCCGGCCCGCGTCGCCTTGGCGCGCACCGGGCTGGAAGCTGAGCGAGACCACGACCTCGGTCCCCGGGCAGTGTTTGGCAGCGTTCTGCATCGCCTCGGAGCAGCAGTAGTACACGGCGGCCTCGACCGACTGCTCGAACCGTGCGCCGGCCACGGCTTCCGGCAGCTCGAACCGGGTCGTGCAGTTCAGGTATTCGGCACGCTCCCGCAGCGCCGCGACCAGGCCGTCCTGTCCGAGCACCTGCGGGTCCAGGCCGCGCATCGTCCGACGCAGCCCGGCCAGCGCCGCCTCGGTCTGGGTGACGGCCCGGTCCGCCGCCGCACGAACCGCGTCGGGATCGGCGTCGCCACCGCGCCGTGCGGCGTGAGCGAGCAGCCCGAGGGCCAGGCGCACGGCCGTGAGCTCGGGCTGCGCACCGTCGTGCAGATCACGCTCCAGCTCGCGCCGTTCGCCGTCCTGCGCGGCGACGATGCGCCGGCGCGAAGCCCGCACCTCGACCGACAGCGCCTCGATGCGGCGCAGCCGGTGTTCGAGGTCGATGGTGAGCCGGGCGTTGCGAACGATAACCCCGGAAGCCTGCGCCACGTCGGCGAGGACGCGGCGGCGGTCCGGCGCCAGGGATCGGTGCGCGTCCCGCGGAATCCCGATCCCGCCGACGACCTCGCCCTGGTATTCCAGCGGCGTCCAGTGCTGTTCTCCGGGTTCTGCGATGTCGTCCGGCCAGCCGTAGTACACCCGCTCGGTAGAAGTCACGGCGACCGAGACGCCGGCCGAGGGCACCGACAGCCCTTCGGCGACGGTCCGGGCCAGCATCCGCAGCGTCTCCTCAGCCGGCCCGCTGACCTGGGACATCGCCGACACCGCAGCCAGCACCTGGTAGGGCGGCGTTCTCTGGCCGTAGACGAGGCGGTCGGCCAGCCTCTGCACCCCCAGCCACACCGGTTGCACCGCGAGCGCGAGCAGCCCCATCCCGACCAGCTGCGGCGGCGCGGTCCAGTCGTTCGACAGTCCGAAGAGCGCATCGACGCGCACCACGCCGAAGACCCAGCCGGCGCCGCTCAACGCGACCAAGGACCCATATATCAGGGTCTTGTTGAAGAATCGTTCGGCATCCCACAGCCGGAACCGCAGCACGCCGACCACCACCGCGATCGGCAGCGCCGTGAACACCGCACGAAAGATCCAGAACGTTGTGTTCCGCGAGGCGATGCCCGCCAACCCCGGCGCGTCGACGTACCGCCCGGCGATCGCCGCTCCCGCCAGCACCGCGGCGACGGCGAACGACATCCCCAGTGCCCACAACAGCACCCGCGACTGCTGCCGCTGCTCGGCATCGGCGGCGTGGAGCATCCGCCAGCGCTGCGCGGCGATCCCGGCCACCGGCGTCAGCACGCCGAAGAACAGCACGAAGCTGACCGTGTGCGGGTAGTCCGCCGTGGAGACGGCCAACAGCGCGAGCGCGCCGACAACCGCGACGCCGACCACAGCCTTGATCGGCCTGCTCCCTCGCCAGGGCAGCTGCCCGTCAGGAAAGATCAGCAGGGCCAGCACGTACGCCACTCCCCCGACGCCGTGCAGCAGCGCCGAGTGCCACCAGCCGATCCGCACCCCGTAAGACGAAGCCACGGCCTCGATCGCGGCGTGCGCCTGGAGGTTGAACGCCCCGGACGCCCCGACCATCTCGATCGCGAACAGCCGCACCGTCCGGTCGCGCCGCCCCAGCACCACCAGCAGCCCGGCCGTGACCAGGTTCACGACGCTGAACGTGTAGTCCAGGACGGTGTCCACCAGCGACGTGCTGTGCTCGATCCCGGCGACCAGCCCGCGCCCGACGTCGATCCCGGTGTGCCCGTGTTGTCCGGCCGCGGCCGTGACAGCCCACTGATGCAGCCCCGCGTCATGCGCGGCGACCGAGCACACCAAGCCGACGCCCAGCCAGCCGAGCACGAATAGCACATAGGCCGTGGCCAGCACATACCACGCGGCTTCGGCCAACGGCCGACGAGAAGGACGCGCGGCGCCCGCAACCGGCGCCGACTCCATGGCCCGAACCTCACTCGCCGTCGTCATGCCGGCTCCGTCGCGGGAACGTCGATCTCGATGTGGAGCCCGTCCGAATCAGTGCTCGACGTCAGTGTCCCATCGAGGGCGGCGATCCGGTCGCCGGCCGCTTCCAACACCGCCGGCGTGGCGATGTGAGACATCTCAGAGGCCTGCGGATCAACCATCGTGACGCGCAGCCGGTCGTCCACCGCCGTCACCGCGATCCGCAACCGGGCCTCGCCGTCGGGCCACCCGCGCACCATGGTCGCGAGGCAGAAGTAGACACAGGCCTCGATCCGCGCCGGGCACCTGGGCACCTCGCCGACCTCCAGCGTCGTCGGACGTTCGACGGTCTCCAGCAGGTTGCCCAGCGCCGCCTCCAAACCGTGGTCCACCAGCACCGACGGATACACGCCCCGCACCACCCGCCGGAACCGCGTGATCACGCCCTCGACCTCGCCGGTCATCGCCGGGAGCGCGTCCTGCATCCCGGCGATCTCCGCGCGCAGGCCCGACATCCGGCCGATCAGCGCCTCCAGCGGATCGCAGACCTCTGTCTGGATCTGCTGGCCGATCTGCTCGCGCGCGGTGTCCCGGGCCGCGACCACCCGGCGCCGGGACTCCCGCAGGATCTCGGCCTGCGCCGATTCGGCCTGAACCCGCTCAACCAGCCGCGCTTCGAGATCGGCCGTGCGCAGCAGCAGGCCGGCGGCGTTGGCGACGTTGCCGACCAGCAGGAGGTCGCGCGGAGTGAAGTAGCCGCCGTCGAAACCGGCCACGGTGAACGCCCCGAGCACCTCACCGCCGTCGCTGACCGGCACCACCTCGGAGGCCTGCGGCAGCTCGGCGAGGGCGGCGAAGCTGGCGACCGTGGCCGGCTCGGTGGCCCCGGGCCAGCTCGAAGCCCGCCGGAAACCGCCGTCCGGGTCCGCCAGCCACACCTCGGTCTGCCGGGCCCCGGTCCCCTGCGCCACCAGCTCGGCCAGCCGGGGCAGCGTCTCCTCCATCGGTGCGGCCGCCACCCCGGAGGCGAAAGCCACCAGCGTCGCGTACGGCCCCGCCGCGGCGGGCCGGATCCGCACGAAAGCCCTGCGCACGGCGCCGCGCACCGTCGTCATCCCGGACGCGCTGATCGCCGCCGCGGCCACCCACAGCGCCAGGATCCAGGCGTCGTCGGCGTGCGGCCACAGCGCCACGCCGCCGGCCACGATGACCTCGTATACTGCGATGACGAAGACCGCGACCGCGGCCCACTCCGCGAGGCGCAGGGCCGTCGGCTGCCGGTCCAGGCGGGTCGGCATCGTTCGACCGGACATCACAGCTCACCCCCTCGCGACATGTAAGCACGAGCCCCCAAGGGGAGGCCATGGCGATCCGGGTCGTCCTTGCGGAGGACAACTACCTGTTGCGCGCCGGGACGGCGGCGTTGCTCGACGCGCTGGACGGCGTGGAGCTGGTGGCGGCGGTCGGCGACGCCGACGAACTGCTCGCGGCGGTCGCCGAACACCGGCCGGACGTGGTGCTCACCGACATCCGGATGCCTCCGGAGAACGGCACCGACGGTCTGAAAGCCGCGGCCGTGATCCGGTCGCGCTACCCCGGGACCGGCGTGGTCCTGCTGACCCAGTACGCCGATCCGCAGTACGCGTACGAGCTGCTGCGCGACGGCGCCTCCGGAGCCGGCTACCTGCTCAAGGAACGGATCGGCGACGTCGCGGAACTGGAGCGTTCCCTGCAACAGGTCGCCTCCGGCGGCTCGGCGCTGGACCCGGTCCTGGTGGAGGCGCTGGTCAACCGCAAGCGCCGGTCCGACGACGGCTCGCCGCTGGCCGAGCTGACGAACCGGGAGCGGGAGGTGCTGGAGCAGATGGCGCAGGGCAAGAGCAACGCCGCGATCGCCGAGGCGCTGTTCCTGACCGAGCGCGCGGTGCAGAAGCACATCAATGCCCTGTTCTCCAAGCTCGGGCTCGGCGCGGATCAGGGCCTCGACCGGCGCGTGGCCGCGGTCCTGCAGCTGCTCGACGCGCGAACCGCCTGACCGGCACGACTGCCCTGACTGGCCTGACCGACACCACCGGCCGGAGCTGCGGGAACGCCGGCGGGACGCCGCGATGCGGCGTCCCGGTACAGCGGTCGGACTCATCAGATGTTCCCGCACAGCAGCGGTCGGAAGGCCGGGGTCGGCTGGCCGCCGGCCAGAATCGAGTTCATGTCGCCGAGGTGGACGTTGAGGTAGGCGGTGCCCGGCGCCGGCATCGCGGCGACGTTGGCGATGGTCTGGCTCTGGTGCACGACCCGGCCCTGCAAGTCGGCCCGCAGGTCGGTCAGCATGTACTGGACGCCGCCCTGGCTGCCGCAGCTGCCCAGGTGGATGTGCACGGCGTGGGCGCCGGGGGTCAGGCCGGTCGCGTCCACGGTGACCGTCAGCTGGTGCGTGGCGGAGTTGAAGACCAGCGTGGCGTCGCCGTCGAGCCGGGTGTCGGACTTCACGTCCACACCCTTGAGCGGCATCGGGTCGTCGCCGAAGGGCCGCTGCGGCAGGTTCCAGCTCTGCGCGATCGGCTGCACGGACAGCGAGTCACTGCCGGTGCCAAGCAGGATCTCGAAGTGGCTCCCGGAGGGCAGACGGCTGACGCTGCCGGCGGTCATCACGCTCTGGTCGATCTTGCCGGTGCCGTCGGCGGTCAGCGGGGCGGTGAAGGTCGCGACCGGCTTGTCCCGGCCCGGGACGACGATCCGCGCGACGTGGCTCGACCCCGGGGTGAATCCGAAGGCTGACACGTGCGCGGTCAGCATGCCGGAGCTGTCCTTGCCGAACGTGACCGAGCCCTGCGGCATCGGGTTCAGCGACAGGTGGCGCGTGGTCGTCACCTTCTGCGGCGTGGCCAGCATGCCGTGTGTGTTGCCGTCCGCGTCGACGTAGAAACCGACCAGCGCGCCGGCGTCGTTCAGGCCGTTGACGGTGGTGCCGCCGGCACCGTTCGGGTCGTCCACGGTCAGGTAGGCCTGCTTGGGGGTCCAGGTGAAGCCGTGCGTCTGCGCGGTGGTGCCGGAGCCGGTCTGGTACAGGCCGACGACCTCGTCCTTGTTGTTGACGCCGAGCGCCTGGGTCATGGTCGCGCCGGGGAAGTTCAGCGGGGTCAGCTTGCCGCCGGCGGTGAGCAGGAAGCCGCTCTGGTTGCCGTTGGCGCCGGTGTAGAACCCTGCGACGTCACCCCGGCCGTTGATGGCGGTCGCGGCGGTGCTGGTGGCGCCGGACACGGCGACGTCGTGGAAGGAGTGGCGGTCGATGTCGTAGCGGAAGCCGTGGCTGTTGCCGGCGGCGTCGTTGTAGAAGCCCACCGCGATGTCGGAGTCGTTGACGCCGAGCAGCTGGTCCACCGGCGGCGAGGCGTTGCTGGAAGCCGGGAAGACGACCTGGTGGAACCGGCCGTCGAGGGAGTACCAGCCCTCGTTGTCGTTCATCTGGTTGCCGTTGTTCGCGTGCGAGAGGAAGCCGACGGTCACGCCGCGGTCGTTGAGGCCGGTCACCTGGGTCTGCACCGAGCCGGGGAAGTTCTCGTTCACGAAGGACGTGGCGTTCTTGTGGACGGTGTAGCCCTGGTTCGGGTGGCCGGCCGCGCCGGAGCCGAAGTAGCCGGCGATGACGCCCTGGCCGTTGATGCCGAGCAGCTGGTTGAAGGTCGGGTCGGCGCTGTCGTCGACGGTCTTGAAGGCGTAGGTGTCCGGCTGCACGTAGCCGGCGGCCTCGGTGGTGACGGCCTGCGTGTCGGCGCCCGAGGCGCCGGACTGGCCGGTCATGCCACTCATACCACTCATACCGGACTTGCCGGAGGCGGCGGCGCCCCCGGCCTTGCCGCCGTTCAGGCCAAGGCCGATGACGGTGCCGGTGACGGCGACGACCGCGAGGGTCGCCGCACCGACGCCCTTGGCCCGGACGGAGCTCCGGCTCCTGACGGCCGGCAGTGTGGCGATCGGCGTGACCGGCGTGTAGCCGGTCTGCGTCTCGGCCAGTTGCATCGCGGAGTTCTGTGCCGCGGAGTTCTGTGCCTTGGTGGTGATCCTGGCCCGCATGATGTTCCCCCTGGGACTGGCCCCCGGCGATTGTCGTACGCCGGTTCTAAGGCTGGTTCCAGCATCCGCGAAGGGCGGTCAGGGTTCGATCATGCAGGCATGCGGATGGCCGAGGGGTGCCTGCACCCCTGCCGTGGTTCGGGGTCAGGCCTCGGGCGGATCAAAACTCGACTCGGTCAGATCTCCGCGACGTGCGCCACGTTCGCGGCGTCGGCCGGATCGGGGCTCGGCGCGCCGACGAACCAGGCGTCCAGCATCTCGACCAGCAACGGCCCGGAGGTCAGGCGCAGGCTGAGCGCGAGGGCGTTGGCGTCGGCCCACTTGCGGGCCCCGTCGGCCATCACAGCGTCCGTACACAGGGCGGCGCGCACGCCGTCCACCTTGTTGGCCGCGATCGACGCCCCGGCGCCGGTCCAGCAGGCCACCACCGCCTGGTCGGCGCGGCCGTCGGCGACGGCCCGGGCGGCGGCCTCCGAGCACCACGCCCAATCGGTGCGCTCCCCCGGCACCAGCGCGCCGAAGAGCAGGACCGTGTGGCCGCGCCGTTCCAGCTCCGGGCCGATCTCCGCGGCCACCCCGGCCACCTCGTCCGCCGACACCGCGATGCGCATGGTCCCACTCCTCGTCCCGTTTCGGTCCTTTCGAGCTCCGTGTCCATTGGACCATGCGGCCGGGCCGACCAGGCCGACCAGCCCGACCAGCCCGACCAGCGCGCGCCGCGCGGCGCCTCAGGCCCAGGGGTGCCGCTTGTGGTAGCGCCGACTGAAGAGCAGCTGATTCAGGACCTTGACAGGCGGCGGCAGGGCTTTGAAGAACGCCGTGCGCTGGTCGGCGTCGGCCCCGTCGATGGCCCACGGGATGTACGCGGCGCCGCCGGAGAAGCCCTGCTTGCGCTGGATCACCCGGCCGAACGCGGCCCAGTCCTTGGGCGTCAGAACTTCCTGGATCAGCGGGAGCGCGGCTTCTTCCTCGTGCTTCATGTGGCCGCCGAGCGCGGTCTCCAGGTCCGTGACGACTCCGGTCAGCTCCGCGGGAGCGGCCGAGGGCCGGCGCATCGCGGCGTCCACGGCTTCGAGCAGTGGATCCAGACGCGCGTGCTCGGCGGCCATGGCCGCCAGGATCTCGGCGGCGTCGGTGCGGCCGGCGGAGGCGGCCTCGACGCGGGGCCACAGCGCCTCGTCCTCCGAGGTGTGGTGGACGTGCAGTTGCAGCTTGAAGTTGGCCCAGCCGGCCTGGACGCCGGCGCTGCCGGTGCGGCCTTCGGCGGCGGCCTCGCGCAACCGGGACAGGTCGCGGCGGAAGGCGTCGTGGGTGACGTACATCAAGGTGAAGTCGATGTGACCGGGATCTGTGCTCATGATGGGCTCTGTGCTCACGATGGGGCCTCCGTCAGTCGGATCACACTCATTGATACGGAACTCATAATAACCGAGAGATGTAAGTTATGAGATGTGTACTAACAGGCTCGCGCCGGAAACGACAAGGTCCCGCTCTGAGCAGCAGCTCGGAGCGGGACCTGGGGCGCCTGGTCAGGCGTTGGGGCGCTTGCCGTGGTTCGCGCCCTTCTTCTTGCGTCCCCGCCTCTTGTTGCCACGCTTAGCCATATGAGTCCTCCTTATCCGCCCGGAGCACCCGGGCGAGAACGCAAGTCTATGGTCCCGATCAGGCTCTGATCGCCTCCTTGCGCGCCCGGTCCCGGACGCGGCGTGCGATCAGCTGCGTCGCCGACAGGTTCCGCCCGGCACTCACGGTCAGGACCGGCGGCACCGGGCCGCCACGACCGCACACAGAACAGCCAACTCCTCGGCGGCGACGGTCGCAACCGGACGCGGGTCGTAGGGGCGGTCGGCGCGGAACGGGAGCGACTGGAACGTGTCGGCGACGCGGCCGGCCGAATCGGCCACGGTCTTCAGGAATTCGGGGGTCATCGTGCGGCGACACCTGCCTGGTCGGCCGTGGCTGTCTGGTCGACCGTGACAGCCTGTTCGGCCGCGACCGCGCGCCGCAGGTACTCCCCGGTATGCGATCCCTCGGCGCCGAGGCGGAGCGAAGCAAGTCGGGCTACCGGCGTTACGACGAGCGGCACCTGGCCGCGCTGGTGGCGTACACGGCTCTCGCTCCGGGGGTGGGGGCGCCGGGCGCGCGGGCGATCGTGGCGGCGGCCGGCGAGGGCCGGACCAGCGAGGCGCTGGAGCTTTTGGACGCGGCGCACGCGGCGCTGCATCAGGGCCGTGCGTCGCTGGTGGAGATCGAGCGGACGCTGGCGGCGGCCGTGGCCCAGGAGCCGGCGGCCGACGCGCCGGGCGGGCTGCGGGTGGGCGAGTTGGCGCGGCTGCTCGGCGTGCGCACGTCGGCGTTGCGCGTGTGGGAGGCGGCGGGGCTGCTCGAACCGGCGCGCGAATCAGGGACCGGATACCGCGTGTACGGCGCGCTGGACGTCCGCGACGCCCGCATCATCCAGACGCTGCGCGAGAGCTACTACCTGTTCGACCGCATCCGGCCGATCATCGAGGGTCTGCGCCGTACCGGTGGTTCGGAGGCGCTGGCGGAGGCGCTGGCCGACCGGCGGCTTTCGTTGAACGAGCGGTCGGCGGCTTTGTTGGCGGGGGCTGCGCGGTTGTGGGCGTACGTGGAACTGCTGCGGGCCTGTTGAATGGTCGGCATGACGGCGCCTTTCACCTTGGCAGTGGAGCCCGCGACGACGACGCCTGCTTTGCTGCTGCGTCCGTGGCAGGACTCGGATATCGCGGTGCTCGTCGCGGCCCATCGCGATGAGGTGATGCGTCGCTGGTTGACGAGTGCCGTCGCCGACGAGGACGCCGCCCGCGCGTGGCTCGCCGACCGCGACGCGGGTTGGGTGAAGGGCACCGCGCTGAGCTGGGCTGTCGCAGTCATGGAGGCTGTCGGGACCGAGGGTGCGGTCGTCGGCCATGTCGGGATCATGGCTGCCGACCCGCCGAAGTCGCTCGCGACCGGCGTCGGTTACTGGACGACGCCTGCGGCTCGGGGCAAGGGCATTGCGTCGCGGTGTGTCGAGACGGTGACGGATTGGCTGTTCGGCGGGCAGGACATCTTGCCGGCCGACGAGATCGAGCTGCTGCACACGGTCGGCAACGAAGGGTCGTGCCGCGTTGCGCAGAAGTGCGGGTACGTTCTGGACTCGGTGCTCGCGCCGATGCCGCCGCAGTTCCCTGACGCGGGGCACCGGCATGTGCGGAGGCGGCCGGCTTGACCGAGCGTGGGTCGTAGGCGCTTGCCCTAGCCGCGCAGCCCCGCGAGCGTGACTCCCACCAGCCGATCGACCGCCGCCTTCGACGGCAGGCTCCCGGCGCCGTTCAGCGCGTTCACGCAGTACACGGCGAGCTCGGCGGGCGGCACGTCGGAGCGGACCGCGCCGCGTTCGGCGGCGTCGGCGAGCAGTTGGCCGACGAAGTTTTCCAGGTGCTGGTGGGCTTGGTGCACCTGGACTGAGCTGTGCAGGGACGCGGCGACGTCGGCGCCGCCGTGGCCCTCGCGGTCGCGGCGGTTGCGGTGCGCGTAGGCGCGGAGCACCGCTTCGAGCCGGTCGTCGGCGTCCGCCTTCGCCGCCGCCGCCATCAGCTCGGCCATGTGCTGCACCACCTGGCGGTCGTGCCAGGCGGCGAGGATCGAGGCGACGTCCGGGAAGTACTTGTAGAGCGTGGCGCGGCCGATGCCGCTGGCCTGGGCGATGCCCGACATGGTGACGGCCGTCAGGCCGTGCTCGGCGACCAGGGCCGCGGTGGCGTCGAGGATGGCCTCGCGGACGGAGTCGCGGTGGTCGGCGAGGCTGTCGCTCCAGATCTTGGGCACGGCTCCATGTTATACAGCCTGTCCACGATCGAGACACTACGTCATTGACAGAGACAGTGTGTATTGAAAAACTGGAGCGGTGACAGAACATCGAACCCCGAAATGGGACCCCTACGGCTCGCCGCGCGCCCCCTGGGACGTCCGGCGGGTTCAGCGGCCGGGTGTTGGACGTGGGGTGCGGATACGGGGAGAACGCACTGTGTATAGCGGCGTCGGGGCTGCACGTGACCGGCTACGACCTGGACCGGGCGGCCCTGGACTGGGCCGAGGGGCAGGCCGCGAAACGCGGGCTCGGGAACCGGACCCGATTTCTTCACTTCGACGCCCGGAAGCTGATCGACCTCGGCGGCGGCACGACGTACGACACCGTCCTGGACTCGCTGGTGTTCCACGCCTACCAGAGCCCGGCGCGTCGGGCTCGGCACGTCGCGGGCCTGGGGACCGTGCTGGCGCCGGGCGGACGGCTGCATCTGTTGTGCTACAGCGACCAGCACGTCGGGCCGCCGGATCCGCCGCACACGGTTTCGCTCGCCGCCATCCGGGAGGCGTTCACCGACGGCTGGACCGTGGACGAGGTCCGCGAGACAACGAGCATCTCGAATCTGGCTCCTGACGGAGTCGCCTCTTGGCTCGTCACCTGCAGCCGTTCCACTAGTTCTACCCGTGATCGAGAGGAATCCTGACTATGCCCACGGTTGAAGCCCGCGTACCCACCGACCGCGCGTCCCGCTATCTCCAACAGTTGTGTTCGCACGCCGCACGCATGCACCACGGCGGCCCAAAGGCCGAGGCCACCTCCGACACCACCGGCCGGATAACGCGCGGGACCGCGGTGTGCGAGCTGACCGCCGGTCCGGCCGCGCTCGTGCTGCGCATCGCCGCGGACGACGAGGAGCAGCTCAAAGCCTTGCAGCAGGCCGTGACCCGGACGCTGGAGCGGGTCGGGCGGCGTGACGGGTTGACAGTGTTCTGGGGGTAGATCGGGGTAGGCCCTGCTGCCGATCGCAAGGGCGGCCATGCAGAATGGCTGACCATGGAGGCTTTTCGCGATCAATACGGCATCCCCCACGCCCGCGCGGCGTCCGTCGAGGCGGCGTTCCGGGCCCAGGGGCATCTGGCGGTCCTGGACCGGGGCCTGCAGATGGAGTACGTCCGGCGCAAAGCCTTGGGGACGTGGGCTGAGGTCGTCGGATCGCGGGCGCTTTCCGACGACACGTTCTCCCGGCGGGTCGGCCTCGCGGCGGCGGCCCGCCGTTCGTATGAGGTGTTGGCCGACGAGACCAAGGCGGTGTTCGTCGCGTACGCCGAGGGGGTGAACGCGGCGCTGCCCGGGAGTCTGGCCGGCTGCGACCTGCCGGAGGCGCCGGCGACGTGGGAGCCCTGGCACAGCGTCGCGGTGTATCTCGGCCGGCACGTCGGCATGGGGAGCATGGCGCACAAGCTGTTCCGGACCGCGTTGCTGCCGGTCGTGCCGGCCGACGTGGTGTGGCGGGTACGAGCCAACGCCAGGGACGAGCTGGTCGTGGTGCCGACCGGGGCGGTGCACCGGGTCGACGTCGAGGGGCCGCCGGAGGACCACGGCGAGAAGGTCCGCGAGTGGCTGAACGGTCTCGCCGAGGTGCAGACGGTCGCCGCGTCCGCGGACCCGGCAGCAGGGAGCAACAACTGGGTGGTGTCCGGGGCGCACACCGTTTCGGGGCGTCCGCTGCTGGCCGGGGATCCGCACCGGCCGTTCGAGACGCCGGGGCCGTACTGGCAGAACCACGTGTCCTGCGACGCTTTCGACGCGATCGGGCTGTCCTTTCCGGGCGTCCCCGGCTTCCCGCATTTCGGGCACAACGCGCAGGTGGCGTGGGGTATCACGCATGGGATGGCCGACGACCAGGACCTGTTCGTGGAGAACCTGGACCGGGTGTCCACGAGGACCGAGGTGATCCGGGTGCGGGACGCCGAGCCGGTCGAGATCACGGTGTACACCAGCGAGCGCGGCGGCGTGGTGGTGCAGGACGACGCGGCGAACACCGGGCTGGCGCTGCGCTGGACCGGGACCGCGGAGGCCGACCGGACGCTGGACTGCCTGCTGCCGATGCTGACGACCACATCGGTCGCCGAGCTCGACGAGGTGATGCGCGGCTGGGCGGTGCCGGTGGACCATCTGATGATGGCGGACGTGCACGGGGCGATCGGGTATCGGTTGCGGGGGCGCGTGCCGACCCGGGATGTGGCGAATTCGTGGGCCGCGGTGCCGGGGTGGGATGCGGAGTACGCGTGGACGGGCTGGGTGCCGTTCGATCGGATGCCGGCGGCGCGTGATCCTGAGGAGGGGTTGCTGGTTTCGGCGAACAACCGGCCCAGTGCGGACACCACGCCGTATGTGGCGCACGACTTCGCCGGGCCGGCGCGGGCTACGCGGATCCTGCAGCTGCTGCGCGAGGGCGTGGCGGCGGGCGGCGCTGACGGCGACGGCGGCACGCCGGGCGGGACCCTGGACCGGGCGGCGATGGAGCGGATCCACGGCGACGTGGCGTCGCTGACGGCGCGCGAGTTCGTGGCGTCGCTGGAGCACGTGAAGGCCGCCGAGGGCAGCCGCCGATCGCAGCTCCTTGAGATCCTGCGCGGCTGGGACGGCACGATGGGCCTGGGCTCCATCGCCGCGACGGTGTACACCGAGGCGCGCCGCGAACTGCTGTCGCTGGTCCCGCTCCCGGACGCGGCGAACTCGCACGCGCAGCTCCTGTCACCGCAACAACGCACCGGCACGCTCTGGCTGTCGTTCCAGTCACTGCTGGCCGGAGCGCGAGCCGGCGACGTGACGATGTTCGGCACCTGGTCCGACGCGGTCGGCCAGGCACTGGACCAGACGGCGGAGCGCCTGGAGCAGGAGATCGGCCCGGACCTGGAGGACTGGACCTGGGGCCGCCTGCACCAGTGCCGCTTCACCGCGCTACTGCCGGGAGTACCGGCGGTGGCCGGGCGCCCGGTGCCCGGCGACAACGAGACGGTGCGCGCCGCAGGCCTGCACGGGATAGAGACCACGGCCGCGAGCTCCGGCTCGGTCGCGCGGTACGCATTCGACCTGGGCGACTGGGAGAACAGCGGCTGGGTCGTGCCCGAGCAGACGGACGAGTGGTACGCGGCCCGGCTGGTGCCGATGCACTACGACTGGGAGGTGATCGAGCGAATCGGGACGCCGATCGCGCTCGGGGCCGCTGCGGATTTGGAGGAGGCGGCGCGGTAGGGAGAACTGGTGCGGCGACGGATCTGGCGGTGGTCGCGTGGGCGGCACGCCGGGCTGCGGCTCAGCACACAACTGGCGGCGCGACAGGTCTGGCATAGTCGCGCCGCCGTGGTGTGTGAAGGTGGTACCAGAGCTTCAGCGCGCGAGCCGATCCGGCGAGGGCGATGCGGCAGGCGCGGCGCCAGCCGACCTTCGAGCTACGGCCGTCGAGCAACCTGGCGAGAATCGCACGGCAGGCGCGGCGTCAAGGCGGGGCTCGGCGCGTGGCTGGTGCGCGGCGCCGGATTTGGTGAGCACGGTGCGGTGGGCGCATGGCTGGAGCTGCCTCTAGGTCACAGAACCCTCATATCTCTATCCTGGCCCTTTCGGCGACGCGACGAGGGGGCCAGGTGCGGGCTGATGCTGATCCGGATGCCGCCGATGTCGAACTTGGCGGGACGCGGCAGCGGTATCGCGACTTCCTCGCCGGTGCGTGGCTGCCGGGTTTGGGGCCGGGGGCGCAGCCGGAGCCGTTGCCGGCGCAGCGGATCCGGGTGACGTTCCGCGGGGCGGAGGCTGGTCGTGCCGCTCTGACGTGGGGGCAGCGTGACATCTGGGCCACGATGCGGCGGCAGCGCAACTGGTTGCCGCAGGGCGGGCGGCGGCCGCTGGCGCCTGGGACGCGGGTCGAGGATGTCGCGGCGGAGTTGGCGTATCTGCACAGCCGGTACCAGTCGATGCGTACGCGGCTTGTGTTCGGTGACCTGGCCGATGGTGCCGTTCGGCAGTGGGTGGCGGCGGCGGGTGAGACGTTCCTGGAGGTCTACGACACGCCGCCGAGTCAGGAGCCTGATGCTCTGGCCGCCAGGGTTGAGGCGGTGTATCGGCAGCGGCCCTACGACCTGCGTGCGGAGTGGCCGGTGCGGATGGCCGTCGTGCGGAGTGGCGGCGTGTGCACGCATCTGGTCGTCCTCATGCATCACCTGGCGCTCGACGCGGGTGGCGCGGCGGTGATGATGCGCGAGGTGGCCGGACGCGAGCAGACCGCGCCGACGGGGATGCAGCCGCTGGAGCAGGCGGCCTGGCAGGCGTCGGAGGCCGGACGTCGGCATGATGCCAGGACCCTGCGATACTTCGCCAAGGCCCTGGACCGGTTGGCGGACGGACTTCCGCCGGTGCTCAAACCCGGTCCCCGCCGGCCTCGTCACTGGGCCGGATGCCTCGTGTCCCCCGCGCTCGCCGGCGCGGTGGCGACAGTCGGGGCCCGGCGGACGGTGGATGACGCGGCGGTGCTCACCGCCGTGACCGCGATCGCGTTCGCGCGGGTGACCGGCGCCGATCGCGTGCTGATGCGGCCGAGGGTCGGGAACCGGTTCCGGCCGGCGCTGGCCGACGTCGTGTGCTTCGTGGCGCAGAGCGGGCTGCTGGTGCTGGAGCTGGGCGACACGACGTTCGACGAGGCCGTGGATCGGGCGCGGGGTGCGACGCTGGCCGCGCTGAAGAACGCCTACTTCGATCCCGACGCGCTGGAGGCGATGCTCGGCCGGTTCGCCGCCGAGTATGAGAACACGTACAACGGCGCGCCGGCCTTCGCGATGTTCTTCAACGACCGGCACGCCGCCGAGCCCGCCCTCGACCACGCCAGCACCGGCTCGTCGACGTTCGCGTGGCTGCACCGCGGGCCGGAGCCGGCCGAGACGTTGTCGGTCACGATCGACGATGCCGTCGGTGCGCTGGCTGTTTCAGTGCACGTCGACACGCATGTCATCGCACCGGAGACGGCTGAGGAACTGGTGTGGGGAATCGAGCGGGCCGCCGTTGAGGCCGCGGCGGACGGTGACTCACCGACCGGAATCCGGCGGACAACCCCGCCGGCGCCCCGACCCGATACAGCCGCCGACCCCGCCGCACCGCCCCGGCGTTCCCGGAATCGTCAGGCACCGTAAAGCTCCTATCAGGATTCTGCCAGCAAACCCCCGGGTAAGGATCGCAGCGTCCCTCTCCCCCCGACAGCGTGCCCCGGAGGTGCCGCATGTCTCGTCGGCTGTCCCCGCGCAAACGTACCGCCGTCCTCCTCGCCCTGCTGCTGGCCCTGGTCGGCGCCACCGCCGCGGCCGCCCGGCCGCGGCACGAGCTGAAGTTCGACGTCTCCTTCCCCGCCGCCACCCGGACCACGCCCGCCGACGGCCGGGCGTTCGTGATCGTGTCGACCACCGCGAGCTCCGAGCCCCGGGAGCAGATCAACATCGTCAACGGCGCGCCGTACTGGGGCCGCGACGTCGAGGGGCTCCGCCCCGGGCGCTCGGTGAGCCTGGACTCCGGCGCCGCGACCTACGGCTACCCGCTGGCCACGCTCAAGCAGCTGCCGCCGGGCCGCTACTACGTGCAGGCCTTCTTCACCGTCTACGACACCTTCCACCGCGGCGACGGCTCGACCGTCCAGCTGCACCTGCCCTGCGGCGACGGCCAGGACATCTTCAACTCGCCGCGCAACATGTACAGCACGCCGCAGTGGATCACCATCACCGGCGACGAGGACAAGCCGCTCAAGCTGTCGCTGGACCACGTCATCACGCCGTCCGACCCGATCCCGGCCGGCGGCACCTGCCAGCAGGGCAACCCCACCGACACCCAGCACGTGAAGCACATCAAGATCCTGAGTCCGGCGCTGACGAAGTTCTGGGGCACGCCGATCTACATCGGCGCCAACGTGCTGCTGCCGCAGGGGTACGACGACCCGAAGAACGCGAACGTGCGCTACCCGGTCGAGTACCACTTCGCACACTTCACCGAGAACGCACCGCACGGCTTCAAGGAGGACGGCAGCAACTCCTTCTCCCAGTTCTGGCTCAATCCGAACTCTCCGAAGTTCATCAGCATCGAGGTCCGCGAGGAGAACCCCTTCTACGACTCCTCCTACGTGGTCGACTCCCCCAACGTCGGCCCCTACGGCACCGCGACCACCCAGGAGCTGATCCCGGCCCTGGACGCGCGGTTCCGCACGATCGCCGCGCCCTGGGCCCGCGTCACCTCCGGCGGCTCGACAGGCGGCTGGGAAGCGCTGGCCTCGCTGGTGTTCAACCCGAACGTCTACGGCGGCACCTTCGCCGGCTACCCCGACCCGGTGGACTTCCACCGCCACCAGATCGTCGACATCTACGACGACGCCAACGCCTACAACACCCTGCGCCAGTTCGACTACCCGACCCAGCGCCCCGACGACCGCAACACCGCCGGCGACTCCATCTACGACATGGCGCAGGAGAACCTGTGGGAGCTAGCGATCGGCGACCACGACCGCAGCGGCGGCGCCTGGGCGATCTGGGAGGCGGTGTACGGCCCGCAGGGCAAGGACGGCTACCCGGCGCTGGTGTGGGACAAGCGCACCGGCGCGATCGACCACACCGTGGCCGCGCAGTGGAAGCCGAAGGACCTGGACGCGAAGCTGGCGGCCGAGTGGTCCACCCTGGGCCCGCAGCTCCAGGGCGAGATCCACATGTACGTCGGCGACATGGACACGTATTTCCTGAACGACGCGGTGGAGCTGCTGCAGAAGAACCTCGACGCGCAGACCTCGCCGCCGGCCGACGCGACGTTCACCTACGGCCGCGAGAAGCCGCACGGCTGGTCGCCGTACACGGACGCGCAGTGGTTCGGCGTGTACGCGGCCTATGTGGCGTCGAAGGCGCCGACCGGGACGGACGTCTCGGGGTGGCACGGGAGCGGGAGTGCGACCCCGAACACAGTCCGCGCGATGCTGCCGGCGTCGATGGACGGCGGCGTGATCGATCAGACCGATGTGAAGCTCGGACCCTCGCGGTGAGCAGCGAGGGCTGAGCATCGCGCGCAGCCGCTGGTCGTTACCCGAATCAGGTGACGTTGCCCGAATCAGGTGACGACCAGCGGCGAAGCACGCCTACCCGGCAGCCGACAGCCAGCGCTCCGTGTCCCGGTGCCGGCCGAGCCCCACCGCGTCGAACTCGTCGAAGAAGTCGCCCTTGGTAGCACCGAGCAGCCGCAAGGCTTGCGAGATCGGACTTCCCTCGGGTGCGAAGGGCTCGCCTTCAACGCTGCTCAACGGGCCGAACACCACATGCCCGCTCGCCCAGACCTGTGCACGTTGTGTCCCGGCCCCGCCCCAGTAGTCGGCCTCGACGTAGGCGACGGCGCCGAGCCTCGAACAATTGCTCAGCGCGCGGCTGAACCCGGCAGGCACCTCGGCGACATCGTCCGCGACGCCGTCCGAGTCCAAGAACGTGTCGAGGAACGCGTCGGTGATCGGGAGCAGCGTCAAGCCCTGGTCGAGCGGGGCCAGCAGCGCGGGCTCGACGCCGTCGGCCAGCGCGCGGAGCACGGGCTCGGCGGCGATGACGGCCTGGAGGCGATACATGTGCGTATTCTCGTCGATCCCGGGCAGCCGCCCGGCACCGTCCACGTGAACAGCAAACGGCGGCGACCGGGCCCTCACCCCGGTCGCCGCCTGTTCATCAGGACTCAGAGATACGCCTCACCACGCGACGGTCACGTTCCCCGTCCCTGACGACGGCACGGTGTACGTGTGGTTGGAGCCGCCTTCCCAGGTGACGGTCCCGTCCGAATGCTTGATGAAGAACTTGAACTGGATGTTCGCCCCGGCTGGCACACTGGCCAGGCTGAACCACGTCGGATAGTTCGGATCCAGCAGCGGACCGATCGCGACCGAGGTGTCGGTGCTCCAGTTCCCCAGCTCGTCCTGGTCGCCGGCCAGGTAGATCTCGTCGCCCGGCGAGGTCGAGGTACCGGTGACGGTGAACGTCACCGGGACCTGCGTCCCGGTCTCCACGTGGTACGAGATGGCGTTGCTCGCCGTCCCGCCGGACGACTTCAGCACCACCGGGGCCAGCCCCGGCGTGACCCCCGAGGGGATCGTGATGTCCGCCTCGCCGTCCGACCAGTAGTCCACGGTCGCCGGGACGCCGCCGACCGTGGCGGTGCCGGCGGACGACCCGAAGTTGACGCCGGTCACGGCCACCTTGTCACCGCTGTGGCCGATCGTCGGGCCGATGTTGCCGACCTGCGGCGTGGACTGCGCCGGCGCGACGTAGGACCACACCGCGGCCTGGCCCGGGTTCAGGGTGTACGGACCGACCGGGTTGTTGCCCCCGGTGCCGGCGTTGACCGTCAACGTCCCGCCGCCGAGGGAGCCGCCCAGGACGTCGTTGTAGCTGCCGGCGGGCAGCGCGGTGTTCAGGTTGGACAACGCGTAGCCGGTCGACGTGCTCTTGTTCACCGCGACCAGGACCGTGTCGTTGTAGAACTTGCGCTCGTAGACGTACACGTCGTTGTTGATCCAGCGCTGGGTCGAGCTGCCGTAGCGCAGGGCGGGGTTGCTCTTGCGCAGGGCCGCCAGCTTCTGGGTGATACCGAAGTTGCGGCTGTTCTCGGCGAACGAACTCACCATCGGCCGGTTGTAGGGGTCGCCTCCGACCTGACCGAAGGAGTTCGTGGTGTCGTTGTGCAGGTAGTTCTCGTCGCCGTAGTACACCGACGGGATGCCCGGCACGGTCATGTTCACCACAGTCGCCTGGTCCAGCAGCGTGGTGTTGTTATTGATGGACAGGAACCGGTTCTCGTCCTGGCTGTCGACGAAGTCCACCAGGTCGTTGGACCAGTTGAACGAGCTCTGCTGGCGGCTGAGCTCGGAGTCCAGCTCCGACATGTTCGCGTTGTTGGCGAACACGTCGCGCACCGCGGTGTTCAGGTCGAAGTTCTGCAGCGACTGACCGTCGGTGTTGGCGAACTTCACCTCGTTCGGCCACAGCGCCGCGCTGCTCGGATCGGCCCACTCGCCGTACATGAACACGCTGTGCGAGTTCTCGATGTGGTCGACGTAGCCCTTCAGCCAGCCGCCGGGCATGTGCTTGACGGCGTCCATGCGGATGCCGTCCACGCCGTGCCCGAGCCAGGTGTCGACGGCGCCCTGCACGTAGTTCGTGACGGCCGGGTTCTCCTGCGCCAGGTCGGCGAGGTTGAACAGGTTCTGGTACTCGACGTCGTACAGGTTGTTGTAGTCCGCGACGCCGCCGTTGTGGTGGAAGTAGCCGTTCGGGTCGTTGTCGTACGTCGACAGCGTGGTCCCGTTCTGCTTCAGCGCGCCGCCGGCGCCGTAGTTCGGGTTGCTGGTGTCCTCGGGGTTGGTGTGGTTGACGGCCCAGTCCATGATCACCTTGATGCCCTTGGCGTGCGCCGCGGCGACCATGGCGTCGAAGTCGGCCCACTGCCCGAAGTGCGGCTCAGGGGTGTAGAAGTCCATGCCCCAGTAGCCGTGGTACCCGGCGGTGGTGTTGCCGCTGCTGTCGGGGACCGGCACGTTGACGTTCTGCACCGGCGGCGAGATCCAGATGGCGCCGACGCCGAGGTCGGACAGGTACTGCATCTTGGCGGTGACGCCGGCGAAGTCGCCGCCCCAGTACTCCTGCCAGTTGTTGTGCGTGGGGTCGTTCAGGTTCGGCGCGGACGACGGGTTGTCGTTGCTGGTGTCGCCGTTGGAGAAGCGGTCGGTCAGCAACTGATAGATCACATCGGACGTCATATCGCCGGTGCTGACCGGCGTGGAGCTCAAGGCGGCGGTCGAGTTCGAGACGGCGGCGGACCGGATCGGGGCGGCCGAACTGGGGGCCGCGACGGCGGTCACCGCGGTGGCCGCAGCCAGGCTCACGGCCGTGCCGACAAACGTGAGTCTGCGGCGTCTGTGCATGGTGCCTCTCCTATCCCAATGGTGCGGATCAGCCCTTGACGGCGCCCGCCGTCAAGCCCTTGACGAGATACTTCTGGAGGTAGAGGTAGATCAGGACGACAGGAATGCCGGCGAGCAGCGACCCGGCGGCGAATTCGCCGTAGTCGGTGTTGTGGTTGCCGGAGACCAGGCCGTACAGGCCGACGGCCAGCGTCTTGTGCGTGGTGTCGGTGAGGAACACCCCGGCCAGCAGGATCTCGTTCAGGAAGGACACGAACGAGAACAGCCCCACGACCACCAGCATCGGGACGGCCAGCGGCAGGATGACGCGGAAGAACACCTGGTTCTCGCTCGCGCCGTCGATCCGCGCGGCCTCGTCCAGCTCCTTCGGGATGGTGTCGAGATATCCCTTGAGCAGCCAGGTGTTCACCCCCATCGCGCCGCCGAGGTACACCAGGATCAGGCCGAGCGAGGTGTTCAGTCCGAGCGCCGGAAGCACGCTGCCGATGCTGATGAACGTCAGGTACAGCGCGGTCAGCGAGATGAAGTTCGGGAACATCTGCACCAGCAGGATGCCGGTCAGGCCCGGCCTGCGGCCCCGGAAACTGAGCCGGGAGAACGCATACGCGCCGCCGACGCCGATCAGGACGTTGAGAACCGCCGAGACGCCGCAGATCACCAGAGTGTTGACATACCAGCGGACGTAGGGCGAGTTCGGGTCATGGAACAGCTTGGTGAAGTTGGAGAAGCTGGCGCCGCTCGGGATCAGCGAGGTCGAGGACAGCGTGCCGACCGGGTTCAGCGCGGCCGAAATCAGGAAGATGATCGGGACGAGCGCGAACACCAGGGCCGCCAGTCCTACCAGGTGGCGCCACCACATCCGGTCCTTCATCATCGCGCGTACACCTCCTCCAACTGCCGGGTCTGCCGGAATCCGGCGTAGGAGATCAGGCCGACCAGGACGAAGATCAGGAATGAGATCGCGGAGGCCAGGCCGTACTGCGCGCCCTGGCCGCCGAACGCCAGCCGGTAGGTGTAGCTGATCAGGATGTCCGTGTCACCGGCCGTGGAACTGCCGGAGGGGTACGGACCGCCGTCGGTCAGCAGCCGGATCACGTTGAAGTTGTTGAAGTTGTAGCTGAAAGAGGCGATCAGCAGCGGCATCGCGCCGATCAGTACCGTGGGCATGGTCACCGAGCGGAACACCCGGAACGGCGAGGCGCCGTCGACCTTCGCGACCTCCTTGAGTTCCTGCGGTACGGCCTGCAACAGGCCCGCGCAGACCAGGAACATGTAGGGGAAGCCGAGCCACAGGTTGGTCAGCAGCACCGAGCCGCGCGCGGCCCAGGGGCTGCCGAGCCAGTCGATGTGCGTGCCGAACAGCTTGTTCAGCAGGCCGAAGTCCTTGTTGTACATGCTCGACCAGACGAGCGTGGAGATGAACGCCGGCATCGCATAAGGAAGGAGAAGCAGGGAACTGTAAAGCCTTCGGCCGCGCATCCGTGGATGGTCCATGACCACCGCGAGCAGCAGTCCCAGGCCGAAGGTCGTCAGGACCGACAGGATCGCGAAGGCGATCGTCCAGACGAGGACGCGCAGGAAGGGTCCGCGAATGGCCGCGTCGGTGAGCACTGACGTGAAGTTCTTGAACCCGACGTTGATCTTCCAGCCGATCGGCAGTGTCTTGCCGGAGCCGTCGACCGCCTTGAAAGCACCGTTGGAGGCCTTGTAGACGGTGTTGGTCCGGGTGTCGGTCATGGTCTGCGTGGCGGCGTCGTACTTCATCGTGAACTGGCCGACGTACGCCTCGGACAGCCCGACGGACTTGATGAAGCCGCCGGAGGTCGGCACCTCGAACGCGGCCAGCCGCTGGCCCAGGCCGTTGACCTGGATGCCGGTCAGGATGTGCCAGCCCTGCGCGGTGATCACCTTGCCGGTGAACGGGTCCTTGGTCACCTGCGCGTCCGGCACCGGCGTGAGCCCGGTGGCGTCGCCGCGTTCGACCTTGCCGTTCGGATCGGTGAGGAAGAAGACGAACGGACCGGAGGTGTCGGCGGTCCTGGTCGCCACCGACAGCTCGTAACGCTGGGCGCCGGGCTGTTCCAGCACCGAGTCGGCCTCCAGCTGGGTCACGGCCTGGGACTGGGTCAGCCGGTGCCCGTCGCCGTAGTTGGTGAACGCGGTGCTGATCGTGTAGCCGATCGGGTAGACCTGGAACGCCAGCAACAAGATCGTGCCGGGCACCAGGAACCGCGCGGCGATCCGCTTCGGGCTCAAGTAGACGTAGGCGAGGATCGCCGTCACCGCGACGGAGATCGTCACGCCGGTCCACGAGTGCTTGTCGACCAGGGTCGGGATCGTGAGGACGGCGAACGCCGCGACGAGCCCGACGAAGACGACCCGCGGCCACGACAAGCGCGCCAGACGCTCAGCGGGCGAGGCGGTCATGGCCGCTCCCTCTTTCTCTCGGCTCCGCACGGTGCGACGGCCCGGGGGCAAATCGGGACGCCGCACCGCCGGAGGTTCGGGGGGGGTAGGACTGATCCGGACGAGGAGGTACCGGCCCGGTCAGCCCTTGGCGATGGCGGCCTTGATCTGCGTGGCCGCGTTCGTCATCGCCGTGTTCGGGTCGGCGCCGCCGACGATCGCCGCTTCGGCAATGCCAAGCGGGCCCCACACGGCGGACATCGCCGGGATCTGGGGGAGGACGACGCCGTGGGCGGCCGCGGCCTGGAAGGCCGCGATGTCCGGGTCGGTCTTGGACACGTCGTTGTAGGCCTCGGTCAGGGCCGGCGCGCGCGGGTCGACCTTGTACAGCGCCTCCTCGACGTCCTTCTTCGTCAGGTAGTTCAACGTGAACTCCTGCGCCAGGGCGGTGTTCTTGGCCTTGGCCGAGACGTAGAAGGCCTGCACGCCGACGAACGGGGCCGACGGGCCCATGCCGGCGAAGCCGGGGACCGGGCTGATCGCGTACTTCAGGCCGGCCTTGCGGACCTGCTCCAGCGCCCACGGGCCGGAGATCAGGTACGGGGTCTTGCCGGAGGTGAACAGCGACACGGCGTTGTTGGCGTCGATGGAGCGCTTGAAGACGTTCTGGCCCTTCTCGCCGTACTTGGCCAGCTGCGCGGCGAACGCCTTGGAGCCGGCGTTGTCGACGCCGACCTGCGCGGGGTCGTAGCTGCCGTCGGCCTTGGTGCCGAAGATGAAGCCGCCGGCCGAACCCAGCAGCGGCTGCGCCGTGTACGGGTCGCCCTGCTGGCCGATCTGCATCGCCAGCGCCTCGGAAGCCTTGCCGGCCTTCACGGCCGCCTGGCCGTCGGCCACCATCGCCTCGAAAGTCGCCGGGTTCGACGCGGCCTCGCCGGTGTTGGTGATCAGCGCGAGGTTCTCGGTCGCGTAGGGGACGCCGTAGACCTGGCCGTTGTAGGTGACGGCGTTCAGCGCGGTGGTCTCGAAGGCGCTCTTCTGCGACGCGGCCAGCGGCAGCGGCGAGATGGCGCCGTTCTGCACCAGGTTTCCGATCCAGTCGGTGGCGCCGACGACGATGTCCGGGCCCTTGCCCGCGGCGGTCGCGGTGACGTACGCGGACTGCAGGTCGGTGGCCACCGGCTGCACGCTCACCGAGATGCCGTTGGCGCTGGCGAAGCTCTGCGCGAACTGCTGGAGCACCGGCGCCCGCTGCGCGTCGGTCCAGATCACCAGGTCCGTGTTGGGGTCGCGGACCGGCGGGGCGCTGGAGGAGGACGAGGGCGCCGACGCGGCGGAGCTGGAACTCGTCGCCGACGGCGAGGAGGCCGAGCTCGTCGAGGACGACGAGCCCGCGGCGGCGGACTTCGAGGACGAGCTGGAGCAGCCGGTCAGGGAAAGAGCTGCCGCTACGACCGCGACAGCCGCGGTCGTCAAGGAGGGACGGTATCTCACCATGACCCCTTTGGTCAGTTGTTGAGGGAAGGAAGGGAAGGGAGGCACCTGCGCCCGACCTCCGCGCCACAGGTCAGAGCATTGACGGCGGTGGGGTCCGGCTGTGACTCGCTGTTAACACGGCAGACCCTAACCGGAAACTCGCGCCAGACAATCCGTTGCAGCTTCTTGCGTCGCCGTTGCAGCTACGCGCACTTCTGTTTCTACGTTTCTGCAAGAGGCCCCGTGGAGGCCCGCACGACCAACTCGGGGAAGAACAGCGACTCGGTCTTACGGATCGTCACCCCGCGGATCTGGTCGATCAGCGTCCGGGCTGCGGCGACGCCCATCGAGAGCACCGGCTGGCGCACCGTGGTCAGCGGCGGGTCGGTATAGCCCATGAGGACTGAATCGTCGTAACCGATCACGGAAACGTCCTCGGGGACGCGCTTGTGGTGTTGCTTCAGGGCCCGGATCGCGCCGAGCGCCATCATGTCCGAGCCGCAGACGATGGCTGTGACGTTGCGCTGCAACAGTCTGGAAGCTCCCGCGTAGCCGCCCTCGACACCGGGGAAGGAGATGTCGACCAGGTCCGGGTCGAAGCCTCCGGCGCCGAAGCCGGTCTCCATCGCGGTGCGGTAGCCGGCCAGCTGCCGGCGGGCCGGGACGTGCCGGTCGGAGGACAGCAGCAGCCCGATCCGGCGGTGCCCGAGCTCGGCCAGGTGCGCCACGGCCAGCTCCCCGGCGGCGCGGTCGTCGCAGGAGATGAACGGCGCCTCCAGGTTCGGGATGAAGCCGTTGACGAACACCAGCGGCAGCCGCTGCGCCACCAGGTCCCGGTAGCGGGAGTGGTCCTGGCCGGTGTCGGCGTGCATGCCGGAGACGAAGATGACGCCGGAGACGCCGCGGTCCAGCAGCATGCCGACGTACTCGTCCTCCCCCGCGCCCTCCGGCGTCTGGGAACACAGCACCGGCGTGAACCCCTGGCGGGACAGGTTGGTCTCGATGACCTGCGCGCACAGCGGATAGATCGGGCTCTCCAGCTCCGGCAGCAACAGGCCGACCAGGCCGGCGCTGCGGGGCCGCAGACGCGAGGGACGTTCGTAGCCGAGCACGTCCAGCGCGGTCAGCACCGCCTTGCGCAGCTGCGGGCTGACGCCGGGGCGTTCGTTGAGGACGCGGGAGACCGTCGCCTTGCTGACGCCGGCCTGCCGGGCTATGTCGTCGAGTCGAGAAGACATGCGCCGCACTATAGGTGTTGCGTTGCGAAACACGGAAGCAAAAGAGTGAAACACCACGGCAAACATCGGCAACCCCTTACGGATCACGACTCGTTTGCTTAGCGTCTGGCTCGTGAATCCCCCTGCTCTCGGTCCCTCAGCCCACCACGACGGTTCCCCTTTGTATGTCAGCGATCCCGCGCCCCGCGTCGGAGACAAAGCGGATGTATTCGTCCGCACTTCCAAGGCGCTGGCGGCGAAGCGGGTACACGTGCGGTCCACACCGGACGGCGAACCGGCCTACGTCGAGGCACAGGTGGATCGGGAAGAGGGCGAGGAGGTCTGGTGGCGTGCGAGCGTGCCAGTCGTCAACGCGGAGCTCGGATATCGCTTCCTGCTGGAGACGCCGGGGCGGAGGACCTGGCTCAACGGACTCGGGCTCAGCACGATCGACGTCACCGACAGCGCGGATTTCCGGCTTCCGACCTACGATCCGCCACCGACCTGGGCCGAAGGCGCGGTGCTGTATGAGATCTTCCCCGACCGGTTCGCGCGGTCGGCGGCGCATCCGGTCGGGGAGCTGCCGGATTGGGCCGTTCCGGCCGAATGGGACGATCCGGTCGCCTACGGCACGCCGGCCGGGACGAAGCAGGTCTACGGCGGCACGTTGTGGGGCGCCGCGGAAAAGCTCGACTACCTCCGCGGGCTCGGGATCGACGCGCTGTACCTGACGCCGTTCTTCCCCTCGCGGTCCAACCACCGGTACGACGCCTCGTCGTTCGACGTCGTCGACCCGCTGCTCGGCGGCGATGAAGCGCTCAAGGAACTGACCGCGCAGGCGCACCTACGCGGGATCCGGGTCATCGGCGACATCACGCTGAACCACACCGGGGACACGCATCCCTGGTTCCGACGCGGGCAGGCCGATCCGGCCAGCCCCGAAGCAGGGTTCTACTACTTCGGCGCGGATCGCAGCCAGTACGCGTCGTTCTTCGGCGTGCCGTCGCTGCCCAAGCTCGACCACCGGTCCGCGGAGATGCGGCGGCGGCTGTATGAGGGGCCTGACTCGGTGATCGCCCGCTACCCCACTGAGTTCGGGCTGGACGGCTGGCGCGTGGACGTGGCGCAGTCGGCGGGGCGGTACGGGGCGATCGATCTCAACGCGCGGATGGCGCGGGCGGTGCGCGAGACGTTGCTCAAGACGGCGCCGGATTCCCTCGTCCTGGCTGAGCACCAGTTCGACGCCTCCGCGACGCTGCGCGGCGACGGCTGGCACGGGACGATGGCGTACGCCGGGTTCACACGCCCGGTGCTGGGCTGGCTGGGCCAGGCCGACACGCCGGAGCTGTGGGGCGCGCCAGGCCGGCCGCCGGCCCTCGGCGGAGGCGAGATGGCCGCGGTGATGCGGGAGTTCGCGGCGCTGATCCCATGGCGCGCGGTCACGCACAACATGACGCTGCTGGATTCGCACGACATGCCGCGGTTCCGATCGTTGGTCGGCGGCGTGGAACGGCAGGCCCTGGGCGTGGCGCTGCTGATGACGCTGCCGGGGCTGCCGATGGTGTTCGCCGGCGACGAGGTCGGGGTGCACGGGGCCCTGCACAACGAGGACGGACGGCGGGCTTTCCCCTGGGATGAGAGCACGTGGGATCAGGGTACGTATGAGGTGTACCGCTCGCTGATCGCGCTGCGGCGTTCGCATCCGGCCCTGCGCTCCGGCGGGTTGCGCTGGCTGCACACCGCGGACGACGTCGTGCTGTTCGAACGGGCGCTGCCCGGGGAGAGGCTGGTGGTCCAGGTCAGCCGGGCGGCGCACCCGCCCCTGACCGCCCCGTTCGCCGCTTCACACCTGCTCGGCGGACCCGACCTGAGCCCCGGCGTTCAGCTGCCGTCCGACGGACCGGCGTTCCATGTCTGGCGTGTCGAGAGCGCCTGAGCCTTCTCCCGTTTCGAGCCTCGGAGTGAAATCGATGAGCAGTTGGTGGCGCGAAGCCGTCATTTACCAGGTCTACATACGCAGCTTCGCCGACGGGAACGGCGACGGGGTCGGTGACGTCGCCGGACTGCGCTCGCGGCTGCCGTACTTGGCGGCGCTCGGAGTGGACGCGTTGTGGCTGAACCCCTGGTACGCCTCGCCGCAGGTGGACGCCGGCTACGACGTGAGCGACTACCGGCGGCTGGATCCCCTGTTCGGCGACCTGGACGATGCCAAGGCACTGATTCAGGAGGCGCACGAGCACGGGCTGCGGCTGATCCTGGACATCGTGCCGAACCACACTTCGGATCAGCACGCGTGGTTCCAGCAGGCGTTGGCCTCGGCGCCGGGTTCCGAGGCGCGGGCGCGCTACCACTTCCGGCCGGGTCGCGGCGCGGACGGCTCGGAGCCACCGACGGACTGGCCGTCGATCTTCGGCGGCCCGGCGTGGACCCGGACCGTGAACGCGGACGGCAAACCCGGGGACTGGTACCTGCACCTGTTCGCGCCAGAACAGCCGGACCTGAACTGGACGAATCCGCAGGTCCGGCGGGAGTTCGAGGACATCCTGCGCTTCTGGCTGGATCTGGGGGTGGACGGCTTCCGGATCGACGTCGCGCACGGACTGACGAAGGACCCTGCGTTCCCCGACCTGGCCTCGCGCGAAGCCGGCGGGATGCTCGACGCCGCCACGGAGGACCACCCGTACTTCGACCGCGACGAGACCCTGGCGATCTACGAGGACTGGCGCCGGGTCGCGGACTCGTACGAGGGCGAGCGGGTGTTCGTCGCCGAGGCCTGGGTCGCGGACGCCTCGCGCGTGGCGCGGTACCTGACCCCCACGCGGCTGCACACGGCGTTCAACTTCGGCCTGCTGAGCTGCCCCTGGGACGCGACGGCGCTGCGGACGGAGATCGACGCGACGCTGGACGTGCTGGCGGCCGTCGGCGCCCCACCGACGTGGGTGTTGTCGAACCACGACGTGATCCGCCACGCCACGCGCTACGGCCGCGCGCACACGTCGCTGGCCAACGCACGTCGGCTGTACGGGACGCCGGTGGACCACGCCCTCGGCGAGCGCCGGGCGCGCGCGGCGGTGCAACTGATCAACGCGCTACCCGGCGGAACGTACGTGTACCAGGGCGAGGAACTGGGCCTACCGGAGGTGGAAGACCTACCGCCATCGGTGTGGCAGGACCCGAACCGCCGTTACAAGGACCACGACGGCCCGGTCCGCGACGGCTGCCGCGTGCCACTGCCCTGGTCGGGCGACGCGCCACCGTTCGGCTTCTCCCCTGAGGGGGCGACGGCTCCGCCATGGCTGCCGCAGCCCGCGGAGTGGAAGGAACGCACCGCAGCGACGCAGGAGCAGGACGCTGACTCGACGCTGTCGCACTACCGCACGCTGCTGCGGATCCGCCGCGAGTGGCTAGGGCGCGGGCTCGGGGACGGAGCAGCGCTGGAGTGGCTGCCGCAGGCGGCGGAGGACGTGCTCGCGTTCCGCCGCGGAGAGGTGCTCTGCTACGCGAACCTGTCAGCGGCGGCGGTGCAGCTGCCGGCGGGATACCGGGTGCTGATCGCTTCGGAGCCGGTGGCGGGGGCGGCGCTGCCGGTGGATGCGGCGGCTTGGCTGGTAGCCGAGTAGGCGCCAGGGACTCGGTGCGCTGCACGGGCGCGGTCGGGCTGCCAGCCCGACCCGCCACGCGGTTCGTCGTGTCCGACCGGACCATGCGGGGTGTTGGTTCTGGGTCCCTCGCCGCGTCGGCGGGCGAAGCCAACCTGGCCGGTTTGGCGGTGTCCAGCCGGACCGAGCCGGACCACAGCAGGTGTGATGCGGCTTGACGCCGCCGAACCGGGCTGGTTCCGTAAGGCGACGACGTGGCGAGGGACCCAGAACCCGGCGACCACAAGCAACACCGCCACCGAACAACGCAACGCAGGCAACAGCGTGAAGGAAGCCGACCAGTTGCGGGCCGCCGCCAAGCAGCCGGACGCGCGGGTCGCCCCCTCGCTGTAGAGCGCCCGCCGGAGGCCTCAAGGCGCCCACCACGCCCAACGATTGCCGCCTACGACATGCGCAGTGACTCGGACCGGCGCGTGGTCTTGCACGCGCAAACCGCCAGCCGCCAGCGCAGCCCGGTGTGCGGGTCGGGCGTGGCGGCATTTTGTTAGGGAATTATCGCCCCTTATACACAGGTATAGCACGCGCCACCGACACCGCCGGTCGCCAGCGCACTGCCGCAGACACCCGAACCCACCACGCGGCCTGCTCACAAACACCGCCAGCCGCCGACGCACCGCCGCAGACACCTGAACCACCGCGTGGTCGTGCCAGCGAAAACCGGCGGCCGCCAGCGCAACGTGCTCCGCTCAACCGAACTGCGTCCCCCTGCGAGGCCATCAAGCCCTGCGCGAAGCCGTAAAAATCGCCTGTAAAACCACAGACCCCCCGCCGCCCGCCAACCACCGTCACCCGCACATCCACCCCTACACACCATTGACGCCCACCACCCTTCTCAGGATGCTGACCTCGTGGAACCCTTCAAACCACGAGGCTGGCTGTGGGACCGCCCAATGCCCCGCTTCCTGGCCTACGGCGCACTCTGGATCGCCTTCTGGGGCGCAGCCGGAGCGGCGCTGGACGCGCTGCAAAAGCAGCACCGGCCACTGCTCGTGGCCGGTGCGTTGTCGGTCGCGTGGTTCAGCGCCGCCTTCCTCGTCTATGACGCGGTGCGCTACCTACTATGGCGCCGTCGCGGAGACTGACTTCGGCTACTGAGCGTCGCCGTTGCCGCTGCCGTCCCAGCCCCAGCCCTCATGCCCCCGCACAAACAGCAGCCCCTTCGGACTCTGCAGCTTCACATCCGTCGCCACCGCAGTCGCGACGCCAGTCTTCTCATCGACCAGCTTCAACCCAGGCGTGTTCGCCAGATCCCCCGACCCCGGAGCAGGCTGCGCCGCAAACAGCTCACCGCGCCCATACCCCTCCTCGGTGTCCAGCGTATAAATGCTGCCGCCCTTCTGATCAACGATAAACAGCCGCCCCTCGCCCCCCGCCGGCGTGACATCGTCCAGCTGCGGCGTCGCCGACGCCGGCCCGGTCGCGTTCGTCAGATCCAGCTCGTGCAGCGTCGGGTGCTTGGCGTCCAAGTCCGTGGCGAAGATCAGCTTGCTGTCCGCCTGCGCGTCCTGGATCAGCGTGCCGCCGTCGGGCCCGGGGACCCACTTGTTGGAGTCCGGGTCGGTCAGACCCATCGACACGGTCTTCGCGGCCCCGGGGGCCGGATTCACCACCGTGGCCTTGTCGTTCACGCCGAACAGCGGGGTCAGGGCCGCCGTCGTGCCGGTCAGCTTGATCGTGTAGACCGCCGGGGCGTTGTTCGGGGCGGGGAGCGAGACGTCGGGGTTGGAGTGCGCGACGTAGATGGTGCCGTCGCGGCCGATCGCGACCGAGTCCGTGCCGCCGTTGGCGCCGTCCGAGCCGGTCTGCGCCGGGTTCGGGAAGTAGGTGTAGTGCTTGAGGCCGCCGGTGCCCTCGCCGGGGGTGATCGTGTAGAGCGTGGAGTTCAGGTCCTCGTTCACGGTGGCGATCACGCGGTGGTGCCGCGGGTCGCCGGTGAGGCCGTCGACGCGGCCGGCGATCGTCCAGTGCCCCTCGACGCAGCCGGTGTGCAGGTCGTAGGCGACGACGTCGCTCTTGCTGCCGGCCGGGTCGCCGGTCGGGCCGGCGTTGTTCTGGTACGTGACGAAGACCAGGTCGCCCAGGCGGGTGATGTCGTCCGGGTTGGTCATGCCGGCCGGGGCCTTCGCGAACAGCTTCAGGTGCGCGACGGAGGCGTGCGCGGCGGACGCCTCCGAGGTCGCGGCCTGCGCCGAGACCGCGGGGACCAGGGCGGAGGCGACACCGGTCAGAGCCAGGACGCTGAGTCGCGCGCGGCGCGTGGCGGAAGAGGTCATGTGGGGACTCCCGGAAGGTTCACAGCAGGACGGCGGTGGCCCTGCTACACCACGTAGCAGGCCACCGCCAGCCTGGGCTCCGGGACCGCCGATGATCAAGATCGATGTCCGGTTCGGGCCCGAAGTTCAGCCACTGTTCGCACGCCGTCGCACCGCCGGATTCTTACATCCGCCCAACCTCCGCGAACCACGTCACAGCAGGTCAGACGGCCGGGTGCGGGTCCGCCCGCTCCCGCTCCACGGTCGCGGCCCAACTGGCCAGCAGCGCCATCTTCTCCTGCGACGGCGACCCGGGCTCGGCGCTGTAGACGCTCATCGCCAGACCGGTGCCGTCGGTCAGCTCCAGCGACTCGTACGCCAGCCGCAGCTCCCCGACCACCGGGTGATGGAACACCTTCACCCCGGTGTTGTGGAACCGCACGTTGTGCGCGGCCCACCGGGTCCGGAAGAACTCGCTGCGCGTCGACAGCTCCCCGATCAGATCTGTCAGAGCCTTGTCATACGGGTTGCGCCCGGCCTCCGACCGCAGGGCCGCGACCATGTCGTTGGCCGTCCGCTCCCAGTCGCCGTAGAACTCCTCGGCCCGCGGATCCAGGAACACGAACCTCGCGAAGCTCACCGGCAACTGGCGCCCCTCGTACACCGGCGCCAACAACGCACGACCCATCCGGTTGACCGCCAGCGACTCGAAGCGGCCGTTGCGCACGTGCGCGGGGATGCCCTCCATCCCGTCCAGGATGCGCTGCACGATCGGGCGCACCTGCTGCTTGGCCGAGCGGCGCACCGGGGAACCGCCGGCACTGGCGGCGCGCGCCAGGTCGAACAGGTGGGCCCGCTCGGCGTCGTCCAGCTGGAGGGCGCGCGCCAGGTTGTCCAGCACGCTCTCCGAGACGCCGCGCGCGTTGCCGCGCTCCAGCCGGGTGTAGTACTCCACGCTGACCCCGGCCAGCAGCGCCACCTCCTCGCGCCGCAGGCCCGGGACCCGCCGGTGGCTGCCGCCGTACGCGGGCAGGCCGGCCTGGTCGGGGGTGATCCGCGCGCGCCGGGAGGTGAGGAAGTCACGGAACTCGTCTCGGCCGTCCATGATCTCCAGGCTAGGGCCGAAGGGAGCGGACAGACAGGTCCTGCTGGTACCTGTCTCGCCGGGAACTGCTCCCAGCCCGGGTCAGAGTGCCCCGTGGGTCAGAGGGGGCCCGGTGGGTCACGGCGAACAGAGGGCCGACGGCGGCGATCAGGCCGCCGGGCCGTACTACCCGGTCGTCGGCTGAGGCCGGGCCGCGTAACGCGGGGCCAACGGGATTTCAGCAGTAAGGAGGCTGATTCGTCAGCGCGGTGGCGACGCGCATCCATACCCCGAGCTGGCGGAAGAGGTCCGGCGGCGTGCCGACCGCCTGCACCGTGCGCGGGTCCACCGCGGTCACTCCGGGGATGCCGAGCAGCGTCTCGGCCACCGTCGAGGACTGCCAGCGCACGACCAGGGTCGACGTGGCGTCGCTGGGCGTTCCGGTTCCGGTTCCGATTCCGGCCCCGTCGCGCTTGTCGATGAGGGCCCTGGCGACGCTCTCCTCGATGGCGATGTGGGCTTCGTTCTGCGGGCGCAGTTCGGCGGCGAAGCGGCTGCGGACGTACTTCACCGGGGTGGTGGCGACGGTGGCGTCCCAGTCGGTGGCCTCGGCGCAGGCGGCGTCGTCGCCGGCGAGGGCGACGAGCGGGACGCCGAGGGCCGCGGCGGCGGCGTGGACCAGGCCGATCTCGCCGGTGGCGCGCTCGTCGAGCCACATGTCCTCGATCTCGTGGCCCATGAAGCTGTGGCTCAGGACGCCGTGCGCGCCGGCGCGGGCGTGGTAGCCGACGCAGACCAGGGCGTCGTGGGCGCCGGTGAGGCCTTCGATCATGCCCATGGTCTTGGGCTTGCCGCGGATCAGGCGGGCGGCCGGATGCAGGGTGTCGACCATCAGGTTGCGCATGGGGCCGTGGGCGTCGTTCACCACGATCTCGGTCGCGCCACCTCGGACGGCGCCGCGGACGGCGGCGTTGACGTCCTCGGTCATCGCCAGCCGCCCGCGCTCGTAGTCACGGCCGCCGGGCTGGACGTCTTCGGCGTCGACGAGCCCGGTGATCCCCTCCATGTCCGCGCTGATGTAGATCCGCATAGGGACCGTTCTAGCAGCCAGGGCTACTTCTTCGCGAGCTTGTCCGCGATCAGCTGGCCGCCGGCGGCGTAGTCCTCGGTGGTGACTTCCTGGAACCAGACGTGGACGGTCTCGGCCGGGGCCTTGTAGACGTCGACCATGACGTCGGTGATGCGGGCGGCCAGTTCGCGCTTCTGCTCGGCGGTCTTGGGCATCTGCTGGATGGTGATGTTCGGCATGGTGGTCTCCTTCGCGGTCTTTCTCGATCCTTCGCTTGCGAGATCAATTCCACCGCAGGTCAGGACTGCGAACCAGACGCGACCGGAACTGGCTGCGATCACGATTCCTGATCGTCGGCCGCGGTGTCGCAGGCCTGCATCAGAAGGCTGAAATGCGGCGTGGGCCGCGAACGGCTGACCACCAAATGCGTCATCAGCCCCAACCCCGGCGGCTCGAACGGCAGGAAGGCGACGCGGCGGTTGCGGATCTGGTCGGCGCGGGCAGCGTACATGACGGTGTAACTGCTGCCGTCGGCGCCGATCGCGGCCAACGTGTCGCCCAGGCGCGTATAAGGCTTCGACGATGTCGGTTCGCACCCAGCCGCGTGGAACGCACCGACGATCAGGTCGACCAGCGCGGGATTGTTCCGACGCTCGGTCAGCCGCAGGCCCAGCGGGGCGAGGGCGGCGAAGGTGGCGTGCGGGGCGTCCGCGATCGGGTGCCGGGCCGGCACCGCGGCGACCACCTCGTCCCGCCACAACGGCACCACCCGCAGGCCGCGGCCCTCGTCGGGCACCGCGCCGCGGACGAACGCGGCGTCCAGGCTGCCGTCGGCGACCCGGTCCAGGCGCTCGGGCGTCGGGCCGGCCATCACCAGCTCGACCGGCAGGTCCGGGGCCAGGCGCAGCAGTTCGTCCAGCACCAGTTCCAGCCGCTCCCCCAGACCGGAGCTGGTGCCGATGCGCAGCGGCGCGGGGCGGGAGCCGGACGCCTCGGCCACTGCGGCGCGGGCCCGGGCCACCGCCGCCAGCACGTCCCGGGCCTGCGGCAGGAGCGCTTCGCCGGCCGGCGTGAGCCGGACGTGGCGCGGGGAACGGTCGAACAGCTCCGCGGCGAGCTCGCGTTCCAGGCGCCGCAGCTGCTGGCTGACGGCTGGCTGACCGATGTGGAGCCGGTCGGCGGCGCGGCCGAAGTGCAGCTCCTCGGCGACGGCGACGAAGTATTCGAGCTGGCGCAGTTCCATGGCGATCAAGGTAGCGTCAGAACAATCCGCGCGGCAGCGATGAGTTCGGCGGGCGGGCGTCGTCCTATCTGGCGAAGACACCGGACGGACCCGGGTCGACACCGGGCCACGAGAGGGCAACCATCATGAGCTACGCCGACGTCAACGGCATCTCGATGTACTACCAGGAGCACGGGGACGCCCCGGTCACCGAGGACAACCCGGCACTGGTGCTGCTGCACGGCGGCCTGCAGAGCTCCGACGACTTCGTCACGATCCTGCCGGCGCTGTCGGCGAACCGCCGCGTCATCACCGCCGACCTGCAGGGCCACGCGCGTACCGCGGACGTGGACCGTCCGATCCGCGTGGAGACGCTCGGCGACGACGTGGCCGCCCTGATCAAGCACCTGGGTCTGGGCCGCGCGGACGTGATGGGCTACTCCTTCGGCGCCGGCACAGCGCTCCGCTGCGCGATCCAGCACCCGGACGCGGTGCGCAGGCTGGTCGTGGTGTCGTTCCCGTTCCGCCAGGACGGCTTCTTCGAGGAGGTCCGCGTCCAGCAGCGCCAGATGTCGCCGCAGTCGGCGGAGTTCATGAAGCAGACCCCGATATGGGACCTCTACCAGCGCACCGCGCCGCGCCCGCAGGACTTCGGGCAGCTGGTCGGCAAGATGGGCGACTGGCTGAAGCAGCCCTTCGACTACTCCGACGAGATCCGCGCGATCCAGGTCCCGACGCAGCTGGTGTTCGCCGACGCCGACATGTACTCGATGCAGCACATCGCCGACTTCTGGGCCCTGCTCGGCGGCGGCCTGCACGACGCGGGCTGGGACGGCGCGGGGCGGCCGGCGGGGCACCGGCTGGCGGTGCTGCCGAACGCTACGCACTACGACGTGTTGGCTTCGCCGGGACTGGTAGGCGTGGTCGAGGGGTTCTTGGCCGGGTGATCCGCGACGCCGAGGGCTTGGCGCCGACTGGGACAGCCGAACGCTCAGGAACCCAACCGCAGCCGCACCATGGCGATCTCGATCAACGCCCACGCCTTCGCCAAACTGTCGGTGATGGCGTGTCCGATCGTCTCCGCGTCGCCGATCAGGCGCGCGGCGCGGTCGGGGTCGCCCGGGAACGCGGCTTCGGCGACCATCGCGAGCGCTCGCGCCTTCCAAGAGTCGTCGGCGATGGTGTGGGCGAGTGTCTCAGCCTCGTCGGGATCGCTCGCTGTCAGTGCTTTCGCGGAGGTGGCGAGGGCCCGGGCCTTCAACCGCGCGTCGGAGATGCTGTGCGCGATCGTCCTGGCCCGCTGCGGATCGCTCGCCTCCACCGCCTCCACGATCATGGTCAACGCCCACGCCTGCGGCCGTGAGGCGGCGATGGAGTGGGCGATCGCCTCGGCGCGTTCGGGGTCGCTCGCGGCCGCCGCCTGCGCGACCTCGGCCAGCGCGAACCCTTTGGACTCGTCGTCGGACAAGGCACCGGCGATCGTCTCGGCTGTCCCGATCAGTGTCGAGGCCCGTTCCGGGTCGCTCGCGGCCAGCGCTGTCGCGATCGTGGTCAGCGCCTGCACGTGCGCCGACGCCTCGATCGACTCGTGGGCGATCGCCTCGGCCTCGCCGAGCAGTTTCCAAGCCCGGCCCGGGTTGTTCGCGGCGATCACCGACGCGACCCTGACCAGGGCGGAGATCTTCGCCGACGCGTCAGCCACGGTGCGGGTGATCGCCACTGCCCGGTTCGGCTCCCTCGCGGCCACCGCTTCGGCGATCGCGGCCAGGGCCCAGCCCTTCGACGATTCGTCGAGGATGGCGCTGGCGATCGCCTGGGCTTCGCCGACCAGTTCCGAGCCCCGGGCGGGATCGCTGACGCAGACCGCTTCGGCGATCATGACCAGGAGCTCGGCCCGCGTCGACTCGTACTTGACCGTGCGAGCGATCATCGTGGCTTCGTCGACCAGCCTGGCGGCCCGGGGGCGGTCGTTCGCGGCCACCGCTTTCGCGATCGCGGCCAGGGTCTCAGCCCTCGACGATGGCGCCACGATCTGGCGGGCCAGGAGCTCGGCGGTGTCCATGGTGCGGTCGGATACTTCAGAGATCCGTCGTTCCGGGAGTTCGACGGTATCCGCGGCGGGGACAGGTACCGAAAGTACTGCCGCCGAGGCGCGTCGAGGACTCAACGCAACACGTGCGGCATCCGCGACTTCCGGGCGGTCGTTCTCCACGACCTTCAGCAGCTCCTCCCGCGCCGCCCGAACCCGGCGGGCGTCGGAGTCGTCCAGCCACTCGGCGAGCACCTCCACGGCAGCCACCCGGATCTTCGGGTACCGGTTCTCCATCGCCGCCCGGAGGTCCTTCGGCAGCGAGGCGGGCTGGACATTGCGCCGCACCACCCTTCGGGACGCGGGGCTACGCAACGGAACGGCCTTGCCCTTGACGTAGGCGGGGTTCGGCGTCAGCGCGAGCCGGTCGCCGGTCGCGGTGCCGCGCTGTTGCGGATCGGGCAGACCGTCGGCGCGCAGCCGGGTCCGCAGGTGCCGGTAGATGTCGCCGAGGCTCAGGTCCGGCCCGGCCTCCGGGCTGCCGGTCCGCAGCAGCTCGATCAGCCGCCCGGTGAACGCGGTGTGGCGCTCGCCGGGCAGGGCCGCGCTCGCCGGCCGGGTGGCCGGGGACGCGGTGAGCGTGTACGTCCCGGCGATGTCCAGCGGCTCCAGCACGTCGGCGTCGCCGAGGATCCGGCCGATCGCCTTGCCGCTGTAGCAGCAGTCCAGGATGACGACCCGGCTGCGGGCCCGCGACTCCAGGAAGACGTCCCGCACCGCGTCGAACGGCAGAGCCGTGAACGCCAGCCGGTCGATGCCGGTGCCGGCCAGGCTCAGGTGCAGCTCGGCCCGGCTCGTCGTGGGGAACCCGTGGCCGGCGTAGTAGAACAGCAGCAGGTCCTCGGCTTCGGCGGCGGCGGTGAGCAGCAGGCTCCCGACCTCCTCGACCCCGGCGCCGTCGGGTGCGACCAGCAGGTGCTCGGGGTCGAAGGCGCCCAAGGCCGGATCGGTCAGCACCTCGGCGAGATCGGCGACGTTGTCGGCGATCGCCGGCTCGTCGGGGATGAGCGCATCGGTATACGACTCGACGCCGACCAGGACGATCCGGGAGCGAGCCGGGTCCACGCGGCGCACGTCGTTCATTCCACCTCGCCGCAGACCTGGCGCACCAGCGCCTCGACGTCGCGGACGCGCTTGGCGTCGATCTCCACCCGGCGTCCGTCCGGGGCGGTCAGCACTATCGTCACGTCGGACCGGCGCGGCTGGGCCAGGAACGCTTTCAGGGACGCGGCCAGCACACTGACCGCACCGCCGCTGCCGACAGCGGCCACCAGCACGTCCGAGGACACCCCCAGCTCACGGGCGACGGGGACCGCCGGGGCCGGCTTCACCAAACCACGGAGCTCATCCTCCTGAGCGAGCCAGTCCGCCAGCTCAGCCAGTTCCTCGGTCGGCTCGCCACCCTGTACCGACAGGTCGATCCGCACGCCACACCCTCCCCGCAAAGGCCTTCTTGTGTGAGTTAAGTATGGTTCGGGTGCTGAGTCCACGTCAGCTACTTGCCCACAGACCGGAAGACTTCCTTCAAAATCACCGGTTCCCCGCCCCGCTTGCCCCACTCGCGCGGATACCCCAACGAGGCCTCCAAGAACGGCACGCCGTCGTAGACCGTCTCGCGCGGGATGTGCAGGTGGCCGTAGACGACCGCCGCCGTGGGGAAGCGGATGTGCCAGTCTGCTGTCAGGTCGGTGCCGCACCACTGCGCGAACACCGGATACCGGAGCACGTCGGTCGGGGTGCGCACCAGCGGGAAGTGGTTCACGAGCACCAGGGGCGCGTCCGGGTCGCACTCCGCGAGCCGCTTCTCCGTCAGGGCCACGCGTTCGCGGCACCAGGCGGCGCGGTCGGTGTGCGGATGCGGGTCGAGCAGGAACTCGTCCGTGCACACCACGCCGGATTCGTACGCCGCGTTCAGGGCTTCCTCGCGGGTCGCCGCCCCCGGCGGGCGCCAGCTGTAGTCGTAGAGCACGAACAGCGGGGCGATGGTCAGGGGCCCGTTCTCGCCTTCCCAGCGCAGGTACGGGTCCTCCGGGGTGGCCACTCCCAGGCCGCGGCACATCTCGACGAGGTAGTCGTAGCGCCGTTGGCCGCGGGCCTGGACCGGGTCCTGCTTCGGCGTCCACAGCTCGTGGTTGCCCGGAGCCCAGATCACCTGCTCGAAGCGGTCGGCGAGATGCCGCAGCGCCCACTCGACGTCGGCGAAGAACTCGCCGACGTCGCCGGCGACGAGCAGCCAGTCCCCCGGTGTGCGGGGCCGCAGCTCCTCCACCAGACGACGGTTCTGCCCATGACCGACATGCAGGTCGCTTGCTGCTAACAGAAGGGGGCCATCGCGCACTGGGCCATGCTCGCAGAGTTCTGCGAACTGCGTCGAGTCCGGGTTGTCGTGCGCGCTACCCGAAGACGTCCGCGAGGTCGTAGGCGGCCGGCACGTCGAGCTGGTCGTACGAGCACGACTTCGGGTCGCGGTCCGGCCGCCAGCGCACGAAGCGGCCGTTGTGCCGGAACCGGTCGCCCTGCAGCTGGTCGTAGTGCACCTCGCACACCAACTCCGGGCGCAGCGCGATGAACGAGACGTCCTTGCCCGCGTTCCAGCGGTTCAAGGTGCCGGGGCGGCGGTGCGCGTCGTCGCCGTCGGCGCCCGACGCTTCGCCTTCGCCTTCGCCTTGGCCTTCGCCGACGGCGTCGAGCCACGGATGCGGCTCACCCTCGGCCGCCACGTACGGCGCGAGCTCGTCGATCAGCTCCTTGCGGCGGGCCATGGTGAAGGCGCTGGAGCCGCCGACGTAGTTCAGCACGCCGTCCTCGCCGTAGAGCCCGAGCATCAGGGATCCGACGATCGGGCCGGTCTTGTGCAGCCGGTAGCCGGCGACGACCACGTCCGCGGTGCGCTCGTGCTTGATCTTCACCATGCTGCGCTCGCCGGGCGTGTAAGGACCCTGCGCCGGCTTGGCGACCACACCGTCCAGCCCCGCGCCCTCGAAGCGCTGGAACCAGGTCGTGGCCAGCAACGGGTCGTCGGTGGCGCGGGTGACGTGCACGTGTTCGTGCTCTGCCACCGACTCCAGCAGCGCGGAGCGGCGGGCGCTGAACGGCTCGCCGGTCAGGTCGCGATCGCCCAGCGCCAGCAGGTCGAAGCCGATGAACGAGGCCGGGGTGCGCTCGGCGAGCAGCTTCACGCGGGAGGCCGCCGGGTGGATGCGGTCGCTGAGGCGGTCGAAGTCCAGCCGGTGGTCCACGACCACCACGATCTCGCCGTCCACGACGCACTTGGCGGGCAGCGCCGCCTTCAGCGACTCGACCAGTTCCGGGAAGTACCGGCTCAGTTCTTTGCCGCCGCGACTGCCGAGGACCACGTGGTCGCCGTCGCGGAAGACGACGCAGCGGTAGCCGTCCCACTTCGGCTCGTAGAGGTAGTCGCCGGTGGGGACCTTGGCCGCGGACTTGGCCAGCATCGGTTCGACCGGGGGCATCACCGGCAGGTCGAGGGCGGGCTGGGCGGCGTCGTCGGTCTTGCCGGCCATATCAGCTCCCTTCTTCCTGGTCGTCGCGGTCGTCGTTGCGGGCCTTGGAGGGCTGCACCCGCTTGGGCTCGCCGGGCATCTTCGAGAAGTCCGGCGGATACGGCAGGTCGCCCAGGCCCCGGTCCTTCTCGTCGCGGTCGGCCATCTCCAGCAGCGCGTCCAGGCTGTGCGCGACGTCGTCGATCTCGGCGTCTGCGTCGCCGTTCTTCGCCAGCAGGTCCGGGACCGTCTTCACCGTGAAGTCGCCGGGTGCCACGTCGCCGAGGTCGGCCCAGCGCACCGGCATCGACACCGGCGCGTCCGGCCGGGCCCGCGTGGAGTAGGGGGCGACGGTCATCCGGTCGCGGGCCATCTGGTTGAAGTCGATGAAGATGCGCTCGCCGCGCTCCTCCTTCCACCAGGACGTGGTCACCAGTTCCGGGCGGCGCCGCTCCAGCTCGCGGGCCAGGGCGATGACGGCGCGGCGGGCCTCGACGAACGTCCAGCGCGGCTCGATGCGGACCAGCAGGTGCAGGCCCCGGCCGCCGGAGGTCTTCACGAAGGGCCGGATGCCGAGCTCCTCGAACAGCGCCTGCGCCTGGCGCGCGACCTCCACCGCCTCGGCGAAGTCGGTGCCGGGCTGCGGGTCCAGGTCGATGCGCAGCTCGTCGGGGTGGTCGGTGTCGTCGTCGCGGACCGGCCAGGCGTGCAGCTCCAGCGTGCCCATCTGCACCGTCCACAGCACGGTGGCCGGTTCGGTGACGCACACCTCGTCACCGGTGCGGCCGCTGGGGAAGGTGACGCGGGCGGTCGAGGCCCAGTCCGGGAAGCCCTTCGGCGCGGACTTGGTGAAGAACGACTTGCCGCCCAGGCCGTCGGGGAAGCGGTTCAGCGCGACGGGGCGCCTGGCCAAGCCGCGGAACAGGCCGTCGGCCACGGTCGCGTAGTAGGTGGCGAGGTCGAGTTTGGTGACGCCGGCGTCGGGGAAAAGAAGTTTGTCCGGTGAGGAGATCCGGACGCTGCGACCCCCGGCTTCCACGTGCGCTTCGGCAGAACCCATAGTCGGCAGGCTACGGCCCGGCGCTGACATGCGCACCCCGGGCGCGTGCGGTGGGGCGTCCGCCCCTCCTTATCCCCGGCCACAACCGCGGGCCTCCAGTCATGTGCATCAGAACAGTGACCCAAGCGCCACTTTCCGCGACCATTTTCAGTAGTGGGACGGGACGCTCCCGGCCCTGGCAACTGGAAACAAAGGTGCGGAAACATGGCGCGGGTGACGGTCGACAAGGAGAACCACCTTCCCGTCGACATCCACTACGAGGACCGGGGCTCCGGCCGGCCGGTCGTGCTCATCCACGGCTGGCCGCTGTCGGCCGGCCAGTGGGAGTTCCAGATCCCCGAGCTGCTGGCGGCCGGGCACCGGGTGGTGGCCTACGACGTCCGCGGGTTCGGGGCCTCGGCCAAGCCGCGCGGCGGCTACGACCCCGACACCCTGGCCGCGGACCTGCACATGCTGCTGGAGCACCTGGACCTGCGGGAGGCCACGCTCGTCGGCTTCTCCTCCGGGGCCTGCACCGCGGTGCGGTACCTGAGCCGGTTCGGGAACCAGCGGGTGACGCGGCTCGCGCTGGTCTCGGCCGCCGGGCCCTACCTGCGCCGCACCGACGCGCACCCCGAGGGTTTCCTGGAGGACGCCAAACTGCGCGAGTACCAGCGCTGCCTGACCGACGACCGAGTCAGCTTCCTGCACCGCTTCGCAACCAGGTTCTTCGAGGTCAGCCGCACCTCGGGGGCACGCCCGGTGATGCCGCAGCCGCTGCACACCCGCGTGGTCATGCTGGCCGCCGCGGCCTCGCACCGCGGCGCGATGGAGACCCTGGGCCAGGCGGCGACCACGGACTTCCGCAACGACCTGCGCGCCATCACCGTCCCGACACTGGTCGTGCACGGCGAGGCGGACGCCGTCCTGCCGGTGGAGGCCACCGGCGCACTCATCGCCGAGGCGGTCTCCGACTCCCGGCTGGTGCGGATGCAAGGTGCGCCGCACGGATTGATCGTCACCCGCGCCGCCGAGTTCAATCGCGAACTGTTGGCGTTCCTGGAGGGGTGACGGGAGCGGGCGGTCCGGTAGTGCCCACACCGGCCGCCCGCAGCCTCACCCTGTGTCTGGCCACAGAGCGGGACTCGGATGGCTCCGATCGCTCCGATCGCTCGGATCGCGCCGATCACCAGGAGACCCGCGCGGCGACGATGGCCACGCTGGTGGCGGTGGTCAGCACTTCGGTGGCCATCAGGCGCGGATGGCCGAGGTAGTGGCTGCGCAACGCGTCCACCTTGCCCTCGAAGAGCGGCGGCCAGCCGGTCGAGGGCGTGAAGTCGTCCATGATGAGCACACCCCCGGGCGCGAGCAGGTTCACGACGCGCTCGGGATCGTCGCGCTTGCCGCCGCCGTCGCAGAAGAACACGTCGAACGGAGCGTGCGCTTCCAGCAGACGCCAGTCGCCGGTCAGGACCGTGACGCGAGGGTCGTCGGCGAAGAGCGCGGCGGCGCGAGCGGCCCGGTCGGGATCACGCTCGACGGTGACCAGGCGGGCGTCCAGGCCGAGGCCGTTGTGCAGCCAGGCGGTACCGACGCCGGTGCCGGTACCGCTCTCGGCGATGACGCCGGCCGGTTTGGTCGCGGCGATGGCGCTCAGCAGGCGGCCCACTTCGGGGATGCAGGACTGGGTGAAGCCCACTTCGGCCGCTGAGCGCTCGGCCTCGGCGACGGTCAGCGGAACGGCTCGACGCATCACGGCCTCCTAACTCCCCGACCCCATCCCGGCGACCAACGCACAGTCGATCTCGTACGCCAGGCTCAGCTCCGCCACCGCCCGCGGGTTCGCCAGCAGCCGGCCGGTCCGCTCCTCCAGGCGCCGCAGGCGGTAGCGGACCGTGTTGGGGTGCACGAACAGGCGCTTCGCCGCCTCGGCCGCCGAGCCGTCGGAGTCCAGCCAGGCCCCGAAGGTGTGCAGCAGCAGGGTGCGGTCCTCGTCGGCGAGCCCGTCGAGGCCGCCGAGGACGGAGTCTGCGACCTGCGGCATGATGTCCGGCGCGCTCGCGGCGGCGGCGGAGAGGGGGTCGCGGCCGAAGACCACGACGGTGCGCCGTTCCTGCGCTCCGCGCATGGCGATGCGGGCCAGGCGCATGGCCTGGGAGGTGGACAGCAGGTGGTCGTAGGGCGGGCTGACGCCGACCCGGCCGGTGCCCTCCGCCGCCAGGGCGGTGACCATCTGGTCGAACTGGTCGGCGGCCCTCGGCAGGTGCGCGACGCCGACTTCGACGTCGTGCATCAGGCGCCAGGCGGAATCGATGCCCATGCCGCCGAGTTCGCGTTCGATGTGCGGCAGGCCGTATTCGCCGGCGTTGGCGACGCGGGCGGCGATGACGACGTAGGGGCCGACCGTCGGCAGCCGAAGCAGTTCGGCGGCCTCCCAGACGTTGGTGTCGTCCAGCCGGCCCTCCAGCAGCGCCTGCACCAGCGCCGCGCGCTGCTGTTCCTCGCGGCGGGCCTGGTAGCGCAGTTCCTCCTTGTACGCCGCGGAGCTCTCGCGGGTGAACGCGTCGAGGGTCTCCATCACCTCCGAGGCCGCGCGCAGCGCCGCCTTCGTGGACAGCCCGACGGAGTCCGCGGTAGACGCCAACTCGTTCCACAGCACGCCGAAGGCGATGCGGTAGCCGTCCATGATGACGGTCAGCGGGATGCCCTCCATCGCGCGGTCGCGGCCGGAGGCGGCAGCCGGACGGGAGTCCGGGGGCATGTAGCGGGTGATCGGCTCGAAGGCGAAGTGGATGTGGTCCTTGATCGTGATGTGGAGCGCGTCGGGCTCGATCATGCCGATGTAGAGCGGGAACTCCTCGGCGACCCGGTTGAGCACCAGGTCCGTCAACTCGTCGGTGCGGGCCAGCATGAGGCTCGCGAGGCGGGCTATCTCGGCGTCTACCGCGGTCCGGGAAGCGATCTGCTGCACACACTCAATGTAGCGAGGGGAACACGGACCGGAAGGGGAATCCGGGTCCTGATCCCCTTCGGCGGTGGTGTGGACGGCTCCTCAGCGCCTGCTCCCCGGCGCCCTTTCCGCAGTATCGACCCTCAGCTCCCGATCTTCTCGAACACCAGGTCGGCGATCGGGCGGCCGTCGCGCAGGCCGCGGCGCTCGTAGCCGGTGAGCGGACGGCCCACGGCCTCGCGCGGGGCGTAGCCGGCGTGGCGGTTGCGAAGGCCGGGGTCGGCCTGGAGGACCTCAAGCATCTGCTCGGCGTACTCGGCCCAGTCGGTCGCACAGTGCAGGACCCCGCCGACTTCCAGCCGGTCCCTGATCAGGGCGACGGTGTCGGGCTGGATGATGCGGCGCTTGCGGTGCTTGGCCTTGGGCCAGGGGTCGGGGAAGAAGACGTGCACGGCGGCCAGCGAACCGGGGGCGATCGAGTCGCGCAGCAGGAACAGCACGTCGCCGCGGGCCACCCGGACGTTCGTCAGGCCGCGCGCCTCGGCCAGCGCGATCAGGTTGCCCAGGCCCGGGGTGTGCACGTCGGCGCCGAGGTAGTCCCGGTCCGGGTCGGCGGCGGCCATCTCGGCGGTCGCCTCCCCCATGCCGCAGCCGATCTCCAGCACCAGCGGGGCGCCGCGGCCGAACAGCGCGGCGCGGTCGAAGGCGGCGTCCGGGGCCACTTCGGGGGTGTGGTAGTCGTGGTGCGGGTCCGGGATGGTGTAGCCGTAGACCGGCCAGAGCCTGGTCAGCGCGTCGGCCTGGGTGGTGCTGGCGCGGCCGCGGCGGGGGTGGAAGGTGCGTATCAAGCCGTGGCGGGCGTGGCGCTCGGGGGTGTGCGGGGCTTGCTCGGCCTGCTGAAGCTGCTGGGTCTGCGTTATCGCGTCCGTCATCACCGGGTCGCCGTGCACCTTGTCCACCCGCCCCAGCTTACCGGTGCGGCGGCCGCGACCTGCGCGGCCGCCGGAGCGGCGGTCAGCGCGGCGTGAGCACGAACAGCGGGATCTGCCGGTCGGTCTTGGTCTGGTAGGTGTCGTAGTCCGGCCAGGTCTGGGTGGCCCGGGCCCACCACTGGGCCTTCTCCTCGCCGGTGGCCTCGTGCGCGAGGTACTGCTTGCGCGTGGCGCCGTCCTGCAGCTCGACCTCGGGGTGCGCGACGATGTTGTGGTACCAGACCGGGTGCGTCGGAGCGCCGCCCATCGAGGCGACCACCGCGTAGGAGCCGTCGTGCTCGACGCGCATCAGCGGCGTCTTGCGGACCTTGCCGGTCTTGGCTCCGGTGGTGGTCAGGATGATGATCGGCCGGCCCTGCATGGTGTTGCCCTCGGCGCCGTCCGTGGACTCGTACAGGTCGACGGTCTCGCGGACGTAGTCACGGGGGCTGGGGGCGTAATCGGAGTCTGTTGCCATGATCCCCAGTGAACTCCAAACCCGGTGACTTGTCTCGGCGGCATGCGGGAGGATCAAGCCATGGCGACGAAGTATCTGTTCTTCTGGGGACACACACCGAAGAAGGCCGGGGTGGTGGGCGCGGAGTGCCTGAGCCAGTGGTACCCGGCGCCGTTCGAGGTGGACGGCGTGCGGTTCGCCACGGCCGAGCACTACATGATGTGGGGCAAGGCTCGGCTGTTCGGGGACGAGCAGGCCGCGGCGAAGATCGTGGCCGCCGGGCATCCGCAGGAGGTGAAGAACCTCGGACGGATGATCACCGGGTTCGACGAGGACGCGTGGGTCGCCGCCCGGCTGGCGATCGTGACGGCGGGGAACGTGGAGAAGTTCCGGCAGAACCCGGACCTGCTGGCGTTCCTGCTGGGGACGAGGGACCGGGTGCTGGTGGAGGCCAGTCCGGTGGACCGGATCTGGGGCATCGGGCTGGCGGCGACCGACGAGAAGGCGCAGGATCCGGCGACGTGGCGCGGGTTGAACCTGCTCGGCGAGGCTTTGATGGCGGCTCGGGAGACGTTGCGGGGCAAGTGATTGACATTGCTGGGTGAGGCTGCGGAGTGGGACGGCTGCGACAGCTGTCCCACTCCGCCGGACCACATCGACTAGGCGTCCCGCATCCGCAGCGTCAGCCCACCGAGCCCGAGCACGCCGAACGCCCACAGCGCCAGCACCCCCAGGCCCTGCCACGGAGACAGCGGCTGGCCGGCCACATCGATCGTGGCCTGCACGTCCAGCCCGGCCTGCATCGGCGCGAGCTGCAGGGCGTGGCGGTGCCAGTCCGGGTTGGAGATCACCTGCGCGAGCACCGGGAACAGGTACAGCAGTCCCAGCACCGCCCCGACGGCGGCCGCCGAATCCCGGAGCAGGGTCGTGACGCCCACGCCGAGCAGCGCGATCAGCACCAGGTAGAGCACGGAGCCGGCGGCGGCGCGCAGGGTCGCGGCGGTGGCCAGGTCGGCGTAGCCGTTGGCCGGGGTGAAGCCGTGGCCCGGGAGCAGCGCCAGGGCGACGAGCGCCGAGGCGAGCACTGCCAGCACCCCAGCCGCCGCGGTGACGGCCGCGACGACCGTGGCCTTGGCCGCCAGGACCACCTCGCGGCGGGGCATCGCGGCGAAGGTCACGCGGATCATCCCGGTGCCGTACTCCTCCCCCACCGCGAGCACCGCCAGCACCGCGACCACCGCCTGCCCGGCCATGACACCGAGCAGGCCGACCTTCGCCGGGTCCTCGCCGCAGCGGGTCCCGTCGCAGGTCACTGTGGCCGCCGAGACTGCGCTGAGCCCGACCGTCAGCAGGAAGGTCGTGGCGAGCAGCCAGGCGGTGCCGGCGACGGTGCGCAGTTTGGTCCATTCGGCGTGCAGCGCGTCGCGGAACGGGTTCACACGTCCCTCCGGCGCAGCTGCCGGTGTGCGACGGCATACGCGGCGGCCGCGTAGAGGCAGAGCACTGCCAGGCCGAGCCACGGCGAGAGCGGGTAGAACCCGTTCGTCGGTGTGTACGACGCCCTGACCTGCGGCCACGCGATCACCGTCTGCTGCACCGCGAAAGCCGCGGCCGGAGTGACGCGGGCCAGCCACTCGGCGGCGCCGGCCGGCAGGACCGAGGCGACGGCCAGCAGGTACGGCAGGATGATCACCACGATCACCGCCGCGACGGCCGCCGCCCCGCGCCGCACGATGGTGGCGACGGCCAGCGCGAACACCGCCGAGACGGCCAGCAGCGCCGCCGTGCCGATCACCATGCGGATCTCGGCCTGGGTCGAGGCGTAGTACACGTACATGCGCTTGCTGTGCTCCACGGCGCGCACCCCGGGGACCGCGATCGCGGCGGCCGCCAGGCCGACCACGAACGACACCCCGCCGAGCACCACGGCCTTGGCCGCGAGCAGCCGGCCGCGCCGCGGGCTGGCCGCCAGCGAGACGCGGATCAGGCCCCGCCGGTACTCCGAGGTCATGGTCAGCGCGGCGACCACGATCACCGCGATCAGCCCGCCGAAGGTGCCGGCCAGGGCGCTCTCGGGGGTCTTGCCCTGGCCCTCGTCCGGCACCGACGGGGCGATGTCGCCGGTTCCGGTGACGGTGAAGCCGCCGCCTGCGCTCGGCACCGCGCCGGCCACGGCCTCGGGTCCCCGTGCGGCGCCGGGACCCCCGTCGCCCGCGGCGGCGCTGCCGATCGCCGGGACGGTCCAGGCTCCGGAGCTCTGTCCGGTCACCGCGATCTGGTCGAAGGTGCCGGTGGCCAGGCTCGGGCCGGTGTTGGTCGCGGAGCCGCCGAAGGAGTTCTTGACGACCGCGAAGTCCGGCGACGTGGCGAACACGCCGACCTCGACGTTCCGCGGCAGGTTCGTCAGCCGCGCGGTGCCGATCTCGGTCCAGGTGGTGCCGTCGGCGGAGTCGTAGCCGGTGAGCGTGTCGCCGGCGCGGGTCAGGCGCAGCCAGCGCGGCGTGGCGGAGCCGACGGTCACGGCGGGACCCGCGGTGTCGTGGGTGTAGTCGTACTGCATCCGCACGCCGTGGGTGCCGGTGGCCAGCACCGCGGCGTAGGCGGAACCGAAGGTGGTTCCGTTCTTGACCAGGATCCCGGCCTTCGACCAGGGCTGGAGTCCGTCGGCCATCCCGGCGGTCGGGTCGGCGGTGGGGTCGGCGGGGCCGCCGCCGCTGGGGAAGTACTTCCCGCCGAACGCGGTCAGCCGGGCCGTGATGCTGCCGTCCCCGGTCAGCGTGCGGTGCACGAACGTGGACTCGTCGTCGACCTCCTGGCCGGTGGCGTCGTGCGGCGGCCCGGTCACGTGGCAGGCGCTGATCGCGGCGCCGTTGACGTGGTCGCAGGCGATCTGGCTGCCCAGCGGGCCGAGCATGCCGAGCCCGACGGTCAGGATCGCGGCCAGCGCCAGCCCGACCACCCAGCCGCGCACCGTGCGCAGCTTGGTCCACTCGGCGCGGACGAGATACAGGAAGCTGTCACGACCGGGCATCACGCCACCTCCCCCGCCGTCGCGGCGCGGAACTCGACCGAGTCGCGGGTCAGGTCCATGTAGGCCTCCTCCAGGGAGGCGCGGTGCGCGGAGACTTCGGCGAACGGCACGGCGCCGGCGCTCAGGACCCTGACGACCTCCTCGGCGGTCAGGCCGTCCACGGTCAGCGTGTCCGGCCCGGTGACCGCGACGGTCCCGCCGGCGTTCGCCAGCGCCGTCGTGGCCTCGGCGCGCGAGGCGGTCCGCAGCACCACGCGACCGCTGGAAGAGCGCGCGATCAGCTCGGCGACGCCGGTGTCGGCGATGACCTTCCCCCGCCCGACCACGACCAGGTGGTCCGCACAGCCCTCCAACTCGCTCATCAGGTGGCTGGACACCAGCACCGCGCGACCTTCGCCGGCCAGCGCCTTCAGGTAGCCGCGGATCCACAGGATGCCCTCGGGGTCCAGGCCGTTGAAGGGCTCGTCGAGCATGACCACCGGCGGGTCGCCGAGCATCGCGGCGGCGATGCCCAGGCGCTGACGCATGCCGAGCGAGTAGCCGCCGGCCTTCCGGCGGATCGCCGAGCCCAAGCCCGACTGCGCGACGACCTCCTCGACGCGCTTGGCGCCCAGGCCCTGCGAGTGCGCCAGCCACAGCAGGTGGCTGCGGGCGCTGCGGCCGGGCTGGAGCGCGGCGGCGTCGAGCAGGGCGCCGATGTGGCCCAGCGGCCTGCGCAGCTTGGCGTAGGGGACGCCGTTGACCAGCGCCCGGCCCTCGTCGGGGGTGTCCAGGCCGAGGACGACGCGCATCGTCGTGGTCTTGCCGGCGCCGTTGGGACCGACGAAGCCGGTGACCTTCCCGGCGGCGACGTCGAAGGACATCCCGTCGAGGGCCGCGGTGGCGCCGAAGCGCTTGCGGAGGGCCTGCACCGCTATGGCGGGCGGCGGGGCGGCGGTCCTGGTTGTCATCGCTGTCATGTCCTGAAGGCTAGAAAACCGGTGGTCAGGGAATCGTCCCGCGTGCGGGGGGTCTCGGGCGTCCCCCGCGTGGGGGACGTCGGTCCCCGGTGCGGGGGAGGTGCGCGGGGCGGGGAGTCGATCAGAATGGGCGGCGTGCTTCAGGAACGCGGTGGTAGGACCACTACAACGACGGCGGCGGTGCTCGCGGCCGCCGCGGTGGTCGAGACGCTGGTGCGCGGGATCGTCCAGCACCGGACCGAGACGTCGGGAGTGCTGCTGACGTCGCTGTTCCTGGCGTTGTGCGCGACGGCGCCTTTGGCGTTCCTGGGCCCGTTCGGAGCCGCCACGGCGGTGGTCGCGGCGTCGGTGCTGGCGTTGACGATCACCGGGGTGTTGCCGGCAGGGTCGGCGGCGGCGGTGGTCGTGGCGATGTTCCGGGTGGGATGGGCCGCGGGCACGTTCGGCCAGGCCCGTTCCCGGTGGTGGGCGGGGATCACGGCGGCGGGGTTGTCGGTGCCGTTCCCGGTGATCGCGCTGAGCATGTCGCAGGGCTCTGATGCCGGCGTGGTCGCGGTCCTGCTGACGGCGCTGGCTCCGGCGGCGGCGTTCGCGGGGAACGCGGCGCACGCGCGGTCCGAGGCGCGCGTCCACCAGGCGGCGCGGGAGGCGGTGGCACGTTCGCTGGTCGAGCACACGGCGCGCGGCGAGCGGGCCCGGATCGCCCGGGAGCTGCACGACGTCGTGGCGCACCACATCTCGATGATCGCGGTCCAGGCCGAGACCGCGCGGCTGGCCACCCCCGGGATGCCGGCGGCCGGAGCCGAGCGGCTGCTGGCGATCGGCGACACGGCGCGCGCCGGGCTGACCGAGATGCGGCGGCTGCTGGGGGTGCTGCGGGAGGACGCGGGCCCGGCGGAGCAGGAGCCGGAGCGGCATCCGCAGCCGGGGCTGGACCAGCTGCTGATGCTGGTGGACGCGGCGCGGCTGACGTCGGGGGCGACGACGCGGCTGATCGTGTCCGGGGCGCCGACCGCGCTGGATCCGGGGGTGGAGTTGGCGGCGTACCGGATCACGCAGGAGGCGCTGACGAACGCCCGGCGGCACGCTCCGGGGGCGCCGGTGGATGTGGAGTTGCGGTTCACGGCGGAGGCGCTGCGGTTGCGGATTCGGGACAGCGGGCCGGGGCCGGAGGTGGTGCCGGCGGTGGTGCCGGAGGTGGTGCCGGGGCGTGCGCAGGTGGGGGGTCAGGTCGCTGATCCGGGAGTAGCTACGGGAGGTCACGGGGTGGCGGGGATGCGGGAGCGGGCAGCGGCTGTCGGAGGGCGGCTTGCGGCAGGGCCCTCGCCGACCGGCGGGTTTCTGGTCGAGGCGGAGTTGCCTGCGGGTCCTGACAGGAGAGCGCTGTGAGCGAGGCGCTGATTCGGATCGTGATCGCCGACGACCACCTGGTGGTACGGACGGGGTTCGCCGCGCTGCTGGCGACACAGGCGGACTTCGAGGTCGTGGGCACCGCCGCCGACGGCGAGGAGACGGTGCGGCTGTGCCGGGAGGCGGAGCCGGACGTGGTGCTGATGGACGTGCGCATGCCAGGGACCGACGGGATCGAGGCGACACGGCAGGTGGTCGCGCAGGCTGCGGAACGGGGCGTGTTGGGGCCGCGGATCCTGATTCTCACGACGTTCGACCTCGACAGCTACGTCTACGACGCACTGTCGGCCGGCGCCAGCGGGTTCCTGCTGAAGGACGCGACGGCGGAGCGGCTCTTCGAGGCGGTGCGGGTGGTGGCGGCCGGGGAGGCTTTGCTGGCGCCGGGGGTGACGCGGCGGTTGATCAGCGAGTTCGCTCGACTGCGGCCTGGGAGCGGGGGCGGCGCGGGCGGAGGTGCTGGCGGCGGCAGTGCTCGCGGCGCCGGCGGAGCTGATGGCGCCGGCGGCGGTGGTGGTGCTGGCGGTGGTGGTGGTGGTGCTGGTGGTGCTGGCGGTGGTGGTGCTGGCGGTGGTGGTGCTGGCGGTGGGGTTGGTGGCGCTGCTGGTGCTGGTGCCGGTGGTGCTGGTGCCGGTGGTGCTGGTGCCGGTGGTGCTGGTGGTGCTGGTGGTGCTGGCGGTGGCGCCAGAGGTGGTGGTGGTGGTGGTGCTGGCGGTGTTCGCGGTGGGGTTGGCGGTGCTGGTGCCGGTGCTGGCGATGGGGTTGGCGGCGCTGCTGGTGCTGGTGCTGGTGCCGGTGGTGGTGCCGCTGGTGGTGGCGCTGGTGGTGCTGGCGCTGGTGGCGGTGCTGGTAGTGCTGGTGGTGCTGGTGCTGGTGCTGGTGCTGCTGGTGCTGGCGGTGCTGGCGGAGGGATGGAGAGATCAGGTCGAGGCGCGACCCCGGTCTCGGGCACTGCCTCTGGTGCCGGTCCCGGTGTCGCATCACGAAGTTCGTCTGCCGGGTTGCCCGGCCAGGGCCTCGCCGCCCTCACCCCGCGCGAGACCGAAGTGCTCCTGCTCCTCTCACGCGGGCTGTCGAACCCGGAGATCGCGGCCGAGCTGGTCGTCACCGATGAGACCGTCAAGACGCACGTCAGCAGGATCCTGACCAAGCTCGGGCTGCGCGACCGGACGCAGGCCGTGGTCGCGGCATACGAGTCAGGCCTGGTGGTGCCCGGCGGCGAGGGTCAGGAGCGTCCGCCGAACCGCCACTGATGGACGTTGACCTCGGCGTACCCGGTGCCGGGGAGCGCGGCGCGGGCGTCGTCGGCGCTCGCCGCGCGCAGCATGGCGATCGTGCCGAGCCAGGCGTCGCCGTCGTCCGACAGCAGCGGGCCGTAGGCGATCAGGCCCGCGACGTCCGGCGCGGCCGGCGCGTCGCCGACCGGACGCGGCTCGCCGAGGGCCAGCACCAGGTAGCCGTCGCCCTCCGGCGCGCCGCCGGGGAACTGCCACATGGTGCGGCCGAGGTCGTTGCGCCAGCGGCGCAGCATCACGTCGCGGTAGACGCCGGCCTGGTACCCGGGCTCCTCGAAAGCGAAAGCGCGCGCCGACGCGGTATCGGGGAGCGTCAGGATGTGGACGCTGCCGGTCGGGACTTCGTCGTCGCCCTCGACCGTCGGACCGCGCGCGATCATCTCCTGCGCGAAACCGTCCATGTAGGACCAGTGGTCTTCCAGGAGTTCCATGCGCAGGGCAAGGGACCCGGCACGGTCGCGGTGGTAGCAGAAGAAGTCCATGCGGGCAGTCTTCACCACGCGGCCCTCACCACGCGGCCCGCACCCAGCGGCCGGGGCACAGCGAACACCCGGGTTCAGCCGCCTTGGGCGAGCTCAGCGATCGGCTGCCACTGGCGCCAGTTTTCGAGGCGGCTGGCGTATTCGTTCGTGGCGACAGCGAACGGCACGGAGCCGAGGAACACCCGCAGCGGCGGCGTCTCGGCGTCAACGATTTTGAGTATCGCGGCGGCGGAAGCGTCCGGGTCTCCGGGCGGGTTGGCCGACAGCCGCTTCGCCGTCGCCTCGCGGACCGGCGCGTAGGCCTCGATCGTGGTCGCGCGCCTGGCTGAGGCCTTCGAGCGCCCACTCGGACGCGTGGTAGATCCCGATCCCGGGGAACGCGGCGATCCCGCCGATCGAGGAGACCTGCAGGATGTGGCCCTTGTGGGCCTGGCGCAGGTAGGGCAGGGCGGCATGGGTGACCCAGAGCGCGCCGAACAGGTTCGTCTCGATCTGGTCGCGGGCAGCCGGGCCTCCCACTGAAGCTCCGCCGCCGCGCGGGCGAAACGGGGCATCGACAGAGGCTTTGCGGCGAGCCGGTCATAAGCCGGATTCTGAGGAAGGATCCCGCATCTTCCGCGGAAACAGGCCTTGACCTGCATCGACGCCATCAGACTGCCGCTTCGGCATGCCATGCGGCGTGCCGGCGTTTGCACTGGTCACGAGCCTTTGGGAGTTGGAGGTAGATAGCGACTGACAAAAAATCGACAGGCTCCCTCATGGTTCAATCGCTGGCGGGCCGCTCGAGTTCGATCTCGATGGCCAGCACACCGAGGGCTTCCTTCTCCGGGCCGTAGATACGCCGGATGTTGGCGAGCTGCTGTTCGCGTGGGCTGTCGGGGTTCACGTTAGCCGGGCCCTCGGTGTCGAGCATCTCTTCGAAGTTGTTATAGCGGGCGACGCGCTTGACGACGGTCAGGACGTCATCGCGGCCGCAGATGAAGCGGATCCGGTCGCCCGGGGCAAGGGTGCGCAGGTTCGGGTACTGAACGCGAACCTCGATGGTCTTGCGGCCGGCAGCGACAAGGTCGAAGTAGCGCCGGAAGAGGTTCATCTCGCGGGCGCGAGGGCCGGCAGGCGTGGCAGGGCGGGCGGACATGATCCGGTCGATCTCCTGGGTCGTGTATGAGCGATAGAAGTGCTTGGGGTCAGCGAGCATCCGGCCGACGAGATCGACCATCGCATCGACGTAGGAATCGACGTCGCCAGGCCAGTCGGTGACGTCGAGCATCCAGGCCGCCGAGCCGGGCGGAGCCGGCAGGCGGCCTTCGCGAATCAGCGATTTGGACAGCTTGGCGCCTGTGTCGGTGAGCACCATCGGTGTGAACACCCGTGGCGGCGGCGCCAGCCCGGGCAGCTGGGCGAACGCCTCGTCGACGAGCTGGCAGCCGAACGCCCAGTCGCCGCCCTTGACCATCACCGACAGTGTCACCGGATCGCGCATGGCCAGGCGTTCCTTGACCAGGTTGCGGTAGAGCGTGGCCAGGTCAACGTAGCTGGCGTTGTCAGCGGTAACGGCGATCTCGTATTCACCATGGTCGGTGCAGACCGCAGCGAAGTCCGCGCCGCCGGATCCGGTGCGCAGTAGCCGGGTGCGCTCGGCACGCTTCTCGGCCCAACCGCATTCCGGGCAGGGAAGGCGCAGGTGAACCTGGCCATGGGAGGGAGCCAGCGGCCAGCGAATCTGCTCCAGCCTGCCCAGTGTGGCCAGGAACTCGTGGCGGAAAGCGGGGCTGGCCTGTTGCGCGCTATAAGTCTCGACTTCATAGTCCACGCCGGTGGCATCCGCCAAGGAGTCGAACATCGCCCGGTAGTACTTACCGATCAGCTCCTCCACGCCATCGTGGCCGAGGGCGTGGTAGTAGGTCTGCTGGTAGGCATGATGCGTCTCGGGGTCCAGGGTGACGTCGTAAGGAGCATTGTCCAAGGCGCCAAAGCGGACTATGGCGTCGACGTTGAAGGTGCGCTTGGTGGCCTTCGCCATCAGGAACGCCGCAGTCTGCACCAAGGAGGTACCCAGGTGCGGGGCTCCGTTGATCTGCGTGCCGACGCAAAACGCTACCCGTTCCGGCCCCATCGCCTGGAGCCGGGGGCGGACCATGTCGACGGCTCGCAGCATGGCGTTGGCCAGGACGTTGTTCGGGCTGATGATCTCCACAGGTTCGGTGCCGGTCATGAGGGATCTGCCTCTCGTCAGGCGGGCACGGGGATCTGGGCCAGGATGTAGTCCACACGCCGACCGGGATCGTCGGCCGGGACGAAGATGGGACGGTAGCCGGCGTCGTAGTAGCCCTGGACGATGAGCTCATGGACCCGGCGGATCTCGCGCTCCTTGGCCCACACCAGGTCGTCGGCAGACTCGAAATCGTCCAGGGGGTCCAGGACGAAGACAGCGTCATAGCGGTAGGTACGGGCGGCGTGCTCCAGCTCCGGATACGGCCCCAGGCCGAAGAACGCGTCCCAGCCGTAGCCGTCAGGAATGCCGCGGTTGTAAAACCGCAGCCCGTGCGCGTGATCACAGAACTCGGTGACGAACGCCTCCAGAACGTCGCGCGAGTACGCTTGCCGGTCACCGACTTGGAGGTGGCGCCCGAGACGGTCGCGGTGCTTGCGGTAAATCTCCCTTGCGGGCTCGCCGGCCGTGGCCGGGATACCGCGGGAGTGCAGCACTTCCAGGACCGCTTCTTTGCCAGCCGACGGGCCGCCAGTGATGACGTATCGCCGCGGTGGCCCCGCCGGGTTCAGCAGTTCTTCGATACTCATTTGGATCGGGCCTCCTTGGATTTCGACAGGTCACGCACTTCGCGGCCGGTCAGCGATGTGTTCCAGTCGCGCATCAGGTCCGGTCCGCCGTCGGCGCGTGTCAGCACGGCGAGGAAGTCAGCCAATCCCGCGGCCAGGTCGAAGCAGGCAGTCAGCACGCGCCGCTGGGCCGGGGTCAGGGTCGGCGTCCAGCCCGCGAAGGCAGCGATCTGGTCCGCGCCGAGCTCGGTGTCGGCATGCAACAGCACCAGCCCGTAGGCGCGGCGATAGTCCTCGGCTGCGGCCAGCACCGCAGCGTGCCGCCACAGCGCACCCCGGGACGCCGCATTCGTTTCCTCGATGCCGGCGCCCATACTCACCAGCCGCGCGATGCCGAGCAGTTCGGCACGCAGCAGGTACACCGCACCCCACAACCGGGCTACGGCCTGCTGGTGCTCGGCTGCCTCCCAGGCGAACACGTCCTCAGGCAGTGCCAGAGGGGCAACCGCCGGACGTAGCGCGGGGGGCTCGGCGTGCCGGGACGTGAAGTCCTCGGCGTCCCGGGCCAGCTGCCAGGACAGCAGGTTGATCAGCTTGGGCTCGACACGCTTGCGGAAATGGTGTTCTTCGTAGCCGGCTGCGGACGCGGCGGCCGCGCGTCGGGCAGTCAGCGTCGCGCCCGACGTCGCGGTCTCGGCGCCGAACAGCAGCCGCGCCGGGCCAGCCAGCTCGTGGTTCTCAAGCCGATCCATTTGCTCGCGCAGCAGCGCGTCCAGTGCCCGGATGCGGCTGGCCGGATCAGCGGGGTCCAGTGCGCGAGCCCTCACTCCGGCCAGTTCCAGCAGATTCGGCCCGCACACGCCGGCACGGGCCGGCAGCCCGGCGCGCAGCAGCGCCCGAACCTCCCCAGCCAGCGCCTCGGTTGTTGGTGAAGGCGGTGCAGTGGCCATGCCACATAGTGTGGCAGGGATGCCCAGAAAAAGCCCAGACTCTGGTCACAGAAAGCCCAGAGCGCCGCCATCCATCCTCAGCGGTTGGCTGCCGGGTGACTACTCGCCGAGTCTGCGATATTCGGTGGGCTCCCTGCCGAGTCAGTCCCGCAGATATTCGAGGTGCCAGGCGCCGGCGCTTTCGGACCCGACTCAACGAAGTAGTCGCGCACACGAAGCAGCGGTAGGCCAGTGAGCGCAGCGATGCCGGCACGGGTCTCGCCCAGTTGGTCCAGCTTGAGCACGGCTTCGCGGATCACCGCTTCGAACGGTGCCACTTTCGCCTCGGCGTCGTCGCGGATTCGCTGCGTCTCTGCCTGCGCTTGAAAGTAGTCAGCCAGGACCTTTTCGAGTTCCTTCTCCCGCTTGATGCGTTCCGCATCTCGGAGTGCCACTGCTTCCTGTGCTTTGGTCAGCGCCAGAGTCCGCGCTGATGCTCCAGTTCGTCGCGCCATGTTCATTACAGTAAACAGAGGTGTGCGCAGCGGCGACTCGAGCAGGCCTCAGCCAACGCCGCTGCCAGCCGCTCGACCGCCACGCTGGCCTCGCCCAAGCGAGTGAATAACGTCCCCCAAGGCGCCACAGTGCTGCCTGCATTAACTTTCATGGGTATATTTAACTTGTCGCCGAGAGGTGGAAGCCGACGCGACGAGTCCAGTAACAGCCTTGAGAGAGGAAGCTCATGAACAACGAAACGACACTAGTCACACAACGGAATGACCAGCAGGTCGTGCTGATGGCCCTGCTCTCGGTCGAGGACCGCACGATGGTGGATCGAGTCGTCTGCAGCGACACGCCTGGCTACCTGGTCGAGGACCACCCGTTGTCCGGGATGCTGCTCCGACGGATCGGCGAGGACGCCGTGGTGCGCGACTACCTCGCTACGTTCGCCCGCACCGAGGAGGGCGCGCGGCGGGTCCTGAGGCTGGCGCTCGGCCTCGCCAAGATGGCCCGTCACAAGGGTGTGGCGGCAGCTGCGGCGTTGAGCATCGGGGGATGGTGCGCGTTGAGCTTGGGCCGGTGGGAGCTGGCCGACAGCCTTGCACTGCAATCTCTCGACGCTACCCGCAACACGCTCGCAGAACGCGTCCGCGAGATGGTGGCCGGCCAGTGGTTCGCTGACGTACTCGACATCGAAAGCGATTTCGACACCGCAGCGGTAAGGCAGTGCTCAGCTCGCGTCCTCCACGAACTCACCGAGACGCGAGCATACATCTGGCTGCGCTGATCACCATGCTGCGCGCGGGACCCGGAGAACGTCTCCGAGCTCCGTGCTTTGATGTTCTGTGTCGTGCGACGTCGCGGCCGCCGAATCGTCGATGATGGAGATCGAAGAAGTCGGGGCCGGCGTAGATGTCCGCTCTCGCGGTGGAAGCTCGCCAGCCCCGACCAGTAACAGCCCTTGAGAGGTGCTGTGATGGGTGAGTATAGGTGCCCCGAGGAAAGGACCGCTGAGGGTGATCCCGGCTGGCGTTGAGCCCGTGAACGCGGCAGGCGTCGCCGACATCTGCGGCGTCACCCTCGGGACACTACGCAACGCGAAGACGTTGAAGAGCCCGGGATTCCCGAAGCCGCTCAATCCGCACCGGGGACGAGACCACGTGTGGGATCCAGCAGAGGTCACAGCGCACAAGGCAGAGCGGCCCCTGCCCCCACGCGCGGACCCCTCCCCCGACGACCTCCTCGACGACTTCGAGGCCGCCGCGGTAGTCGGCGTATCGGTCGACGTGTTCACGGACCAAGCTGCCCGGCTCGGCCTCACAGCTCACCACATCGAAGCTCACGAACTGCGCTACTGGCGCCGCGGCGACCTGTCGAAGCGCCACGGACGGGCGCCGGGGCAGCCCGGCAAGCCGGCCGGCGCGAGGGATCTCACTCCGCGAAGACGGCGGGGCACGCCGGCACCAGTGGCGGCGAAGGCGGATCAGAAGGCTGCGGCGCTCTTCGCCTACCTTGCCGAGCTGGACGACGCCGGATCCGCACGACCGGACACCATCACCCTGGCGGAACGATACGGCGTCAGCCCGCGAACCATTCAACGCTGGCTCACGCGCGAGAAGACCGACTGACCACAACGTTGGCGCTCATTCAATCGCACTCGCTTGAGCGTTAGCCTACGTGAACAACTTGCCCTATATTTCTACTAACACACCTTTTGCAGACAATCTGAACATGGGCCCGCTACGCGGGACGCGGTGCCGCAGCCGACTCGCGAAAGGCGGTGATCCGATCGTGATGACGATCCATAAGATCACCGCTGGCGACGGCTATACCTACCTGACCAGGCAAGTAGCCGCTGGAGACAGCAGCCCGCAGAGGGGCAAGTCAGCGGCCGAGTACTACACCGAAACCGGCAACCCGCCGGGCACATGGATGGGGTCGGGACTACAGGGTCTCGGCGTGTCCGGCCAGGTCTCCGAAGCGCAGATGACGGCGCTGTACGGGCAGGGCCTGCACCCGAACGCCGCCGCCTTCATCGCGAACTACCAGCGCGAGAATGTCACAGCCGAGATGTCGGAACGGCAGCTCAAGAAGGTCAACGATCAGGCGCGGAAGGCAGCCGGCCTCGGCCGGCCGTTCCCCGAGTACCGGGATCTCGGCCTCTTCGACGATCGCGTGTCGGCCAGGCTGGAAGCGATCCAGACCGAGGTCGGCCGTGCACCGACGGCGGCTGAAGAGAAGAAGGTCCGGCGGGAGGAAGCCCGGCGCCAGCGGCGGGCCGTAGCGGGCTTCGACCTGGTCTTCACCCCGGTGTCTTCGGTCTCCCGGCTGTGGGGTCTCGATCCCCGTCGGTGGGTCCGCGAGGCGATCGAGCAGGCACACCAAGCGGCCCGAGACTCAGCGCTGAAACTACTCGAAGAGCACGCCGCGTACACCCGCACCGGCTCATCCGGACAGGCGCAGATCGAGACGCATGGGCTGATCGCCGCCGTCTTTGACCACGCGGACAACCGACTGGGAGAGCCGAACCTCCACTCTCACGTCGCAGTCTCCAGCAAGGTCCTTGGGACCAACGGAAAGTGGCAGGCGCTCGACGCCCGCGGCCTGTACCGGATGACGGTGGCGGCCTCCGAGCTCTACAACACCGTGCTGGAGAACGAGCTGCACGCCCGCCTCGGACTCGATTTCGAGACCCGATCGGACACCTTGAGCAAGCGCGAGCCGGTGCGCGAGATCAAAGGCTTCCCTGCGCAGGTGCTGTCGCACTTCACCCGCCGGCGAACCGACATCGCGGTCGAGTACCAGCGCCTGGTCGCCGAGTTCCGCGCCGCTCATGGGCGCGATCCCACGCTGTCGGCGGCGCACGAACTCGCTCAGCAAGCGACGTTGTCGACCCGCAAAGGCAAGAAGCCGCCGCGGGCGTGGGCCCTGATGCGGGACGAGTGGCGCGACGACCTGATGGCGGCCTTCGGACCGCGCGCCCTCGCCGAGGTGAGCGCGGTCGTCCCCGCGCGCGGTCGGCGCTGGCCGCGGCCGATCACTAGCGCCGAGCTCGATGTGGCAGCCGTCGCCAGCCAAGTGGTAGCCGAAGTCCAGGAGCACCACGCGACATGGACCCGCTGGAGCATACTCGCGCAAGCGCAGCGAGAGCTGCGTGGAACACGATTCACGACGCCGGCCGAGCAGGAGTACGCGGTTTCCGCAGTCGTTGCTGCGGCAGTGTCCAAGTGGTCGATCTCCACCGAGCCGCCGGAGCTGGTGGCCGAGCCGACAGCGCTGCGCCGCTCGGACGGGTCGTCGGTGTTCGTCCAACACGGGGCTGAGCGATTCACCAGCCAAGCTGTTCTGGACGCCGAGGCCCGGCTGGTCGACGCTGCCGGATACCGCACCACGGTCGGGGTGGACGGGGAGACCGCCGACCGAGTGTTGGCCGCTCACGAGCAGCGAACCGGCGACGAACTCGACCCGGGACAGCAAGCGCTGGTGAAGGCGTTCGCATGCGACGGACGGCTGCTACTGGCCGGGATTGGTCCGGCCGGGGCTGGCAAGACCACCGCTATGAAGGCCCTGACCACCGTGATCGACGCCGGAGGGACCGGGCGGTTGGTGCCGTTGGCGACCTCCGCAACAGCGGCAGGCGTGCTGGCAGCGGAGTTGGGGACCGGTGCCGAGAACCTGCACAAGTTCCTGTGGGAATGGACGAAGGGACCGCACGCCAAGGCCCTGGCCGGCGAGCGGAAGGTGCCGCCGGAGATGGAGTTCTTCGCACTGAATCCGGGCGATGTTGTCTTGGTGGATGAGGCAGGCATGGCCGGCACCTTGAACCTCGACCGGCTCGTGACAATCGCCACCCAGCATGGTGCAGTCGTGCGGCTCCTGGGCGACTACCGGCAGCTCGGCGCCGTCGAATCCGGTGGCGCCCTGAGGCTCATCGCCAACGAATCAGGGGCGGTGGAGTTGTCGACGCTGTACCGGTTCGCGAACCCTTTCGAAGCCGAGGCAACGCTCAAGATCCGTGTCGGCGACACCGCCGGACTCGACTTCTATCAGGATGCCGGACGGATTCAGCACGGGTCGCGTCAAGGCATGACCGAGCAGGCGTACGCGGGCTGGAAGACGGACATGCTCGCCGGGCGCAAGGCTCTGATGGTCGCCGCGACCAATGCCGATGTCGCCGAACTGTGCGCTCGGGCACGAGCCGACCGGGTCGCCGCAGGGCAGGTCGAAGCCGACGGCGTGCGACTTCATGACGGCAACCTCGCGGGCGCGCGGGACCTGGTCGTTACCCGCGACAACGACCGCCGACTCCGCTCCGGAACACGCGACTTCGTGAAGAACGGCGATGCCTGGGAAGTGGTCAAACGTCACGCAAACGGCGCCCTGGCCGTCGAACACCTGGAGCACCACGGCCGCGTGCTGCTGCCGCCGCAGTACGTCGCGGCCAACGTCGAACTGCTCTACGCCACGACCGCCCACCGCGCCCAGGGATCGACAGTGGACGCCTGCCACGCACTGATAACCGAGGAGATGGGACGGGAGAACTTCTACGTCATCGTGTCCCGAGCCCGCCACGGCACCGTGTTGTACGTCGCCACCCATGAGCTCGCGAGCCTCGACGAAGACGAGCATGTGGACGGCGTGAAGTTCGACCCTGATGCCTACGCCGCGCGCGAGATCCTCGAACACGTGGTGGCTCGCGAGACCGCCGAGCTGTCGGCGACTGAGCAGATCCGAGCCTCGTTTGCCGAAGCCGAATCGCTGTTCAGCCTCGTACCCCGATACGACCACGCCCTCGATGTCGCCACCGACTCCCACTACCGGCAGGCAGTCGAGAAGGTGTTGCCAGACCTGGCCGAGGAGATCATCGGCGATCCGGCGTGGCACGCAGTCCTGCGGGCACTTCGCGATGCCGAGACCGCCGGATGGGACGTCCCGGGTCTGCTCACCAAGACCGCACGCAAGCGCGAATTGGCCACCGCGGACTCGCTGGCTCAAGTCATTTCGTGGCGCCTGCGCCAGGTCATCGAGATGGAATCGGCACCGCTCACCGGCGGCTCCAACGAGATTCGCTACCGCTCCGTCCTGGCCGATATCGCCCCAGCCCTGGCATCTGGAGTCGATCTGACTCCTCCGCCGACGGTCCCGGCTCCGCGTGTACGTGGCGACGATTCCGACCTGCTATACGAGTACGCCGTCCGCAGAGCCCTGGGAACCGTCCGCACCGAACAGGCCCGCGAGGAAGGCACCTGGCCGGCACTGCTGCTCGCGTTACGCCGCGCCGACGCGCTCGGGGTGGACCCCGCCGAGCTTCTGCAAGCCATGATCAACCGCAGAACACTCCATGCCGGAGCCCCGGTCTGCCAGACTGCTGCCTTGGCCGTCCACCGCTACCTTGACGCGAGAACCGCCAGCACAACCGACGACTCGCGCTCCGCTTGGCGACGGATCACGCGTGCGCTATCGCAGCTCGAACAGGCCCGCACCGAACCAGAAGCCGCGTTGACCGAGGCCATCGTGAGCCTCGAAGCCAGTGCAGACGGTTTCACCCTCGCCGCCCTGGCCAAGCACCTAGAGTCGGCTGCGCATCGTGTGAGCTACTCCCTCCTACCTGCCTGGCTCCGCAGCGCGCGACCAGTCACCGATCCGCAGTGGCGCCCGTATCTGGACGCGCGAGCCGAACTGATCCGTCATCGCGTCGACCAGTTGGCCCTCACCGCCATCGCCGAACGACCGGCCTGGACCACGCACTTCGGCATGGAACCCACCGGCTCGGCCGAGCGCGAAGCCTGGCTGAGCCATGCCGCCGCCATCGCCGCCTACCGCGACCAGTACCGGGTCACCGATGACGATCCGGATCAACCTCTCGGCCCGTATCCCGAGAGCGGACGGGTCGGCCATCGCGCCTACTGGATAGCCGCCGCATCCCTCCTGGCCCTACGCGGTGCCACCCCGACCGCAGACCCGAGCTGGGGACGACTGGCCGCCGACCGCTACCGGACTCTGGACATCGCGGAGCAGAACAGCATCGCCACCGGGCTCGCCAACCGACTCGGCCACTACTGGCTAGGAGACAACCGCGAGCCGGCTGTCGACGCCGATCAGCCTGTCTACCACCAGCAACTCGCAGCCATCCTCGTCGAACACGGACACCTGAACCTCCCCGAACCCAACCTCGCCAGCCGGCCCGCTCCACGGACCCCGAGCGCCCGAGGCCGCGCCAAGCAGCGCCATGGTCGCCCGGCCCAGACAGCTCAGCAGCAAACGTCCAGAGTCCAAAACGAGCTGTCGAACCGACAGTCATACACCCGGACTCAGCAGCCGCCCCACGTCCCGCCCGAGCAGCCGCGTGGGCCCAGGCCGGAACGCTAAAGATCCGGTACTTCAGACGAGCAGCCACAGAGCTTGAACCTCCCAGACCTCTGACCAGGTCACAGCCAACGCGCGGTCGTGGTCGGCTTCGTCACGATCCTGATCGGCGTGGTTGCGATACCGGTGGGGATACTGTTGATCATCGTCTGCGCGCAGACGGCACCGAAGATGCCCAGACGTCGGGTCGGCGGGCATAGCCTGCCCTGCCGCGAGCTATGGGCAGGCCGTGTCTCTGGTCCCTATCCCTTAGCGCCAGCAAGCGCAGGCATCACACACTCGATCGATAGACCCCGCAGAGCCGCACGCGCTTTAGCGACACCACGAGCAAGGACCTGGCCTTCCGCCACCGTCCGGGCTCCAGCAGGCTGATCTTCTCGGCACGACCCGCACAGACCAGCGGAGGGAACCGGAACGCCGCACCCTTCGCACTCGGGCCGCAGCGGGGCCGCGCACCGCTCAAGGGGCATCTTCGCGACGAGCCGCGTCTCGACGAACCGCGCCGGATGGTGCACCCCTGCCCGCGGCAAGCCAGAGGTCAGCGAGCCAACGATGTGAAGTTCAGAGGCACCGCGGCGCCGCCACTCAGTCACCAAGGGCGCGAGCCGGAGCGCGTCAACCCATCCCAGCGTCAGCCGTGGTTCGGCCCGCGCCATTCGGGCGAGTAGCTGGGCGCTTGTTCGCATCTCATCGTCGCAGGCCTTGTCGGGCCCGTTATCTGAGCCTCCCGAAGCCGACGCCAGGCGGGTGGGTTCTTCAACCCGTTCCTTCACGGGGTGATCGCCGTCTGGGCTGACCGCCAGCGCACCGGAGGCCGGGAACCCGGCGTTCGGCTCACGCTGCGACGACGCTCCCTCTGGCCTGTCGAAGACCTCTACCTCGGTGTAGATGTGCCCGTCGGGCGTGCGCTTCTTCGTCCGGGTGAGGTAGCCGAGCTTCTCCAGCTCCCGCATCGCGGAGGCCACGCGCTCCCGACCCTCCGGCGTTCGTTCCGCCAGCGTCCGGATGTCGTCACGCTTCCCGTCGGGTTGCGAGAGCAGGTAGGCGAGGATGCCGCGAGCACAGAAACTCAAGCGGCTGTCCCGAAGGACTTCATTGCCCAACGACGTGAAAAAGCGCTCGCGCGCGCTACGATGGATGCGCATTCGGGAGTCCGTTCTCCTGGTGCCACGCCCCGGCGGTGTTGGTAGCACCGGCCGGGGTTCTTGCTTCTCAGCTGCCGAAGATATTACCCACTGGGCGTCCCGATTCGCCGGATCTCGCTTCCCCATGAGGAAGCACGCCGAGATTTCACCCGATCGCGTGAAGAGGCTTCAGCTCGGCCGACACATGCCGAATGCGATATCGCGTGGCCGGCCGAGAGCAGGTTTCAGAAGCCCGCCAGGACCTCGTCCTTCGCGACCGCAAGCGCGGAATACACCGCAGTCCACGGGAACGTGGCGGCCCCTGGCCTCCCTGAAGCAGGCAGCGGAAGCGCAGCTCGATCGAGCACGAAGCGCACGCCAGCCTCGGCCAACAGCTCGACGCTTCGGGGAAACGCCGGATGCTTGACAAGCTCCTGGTTCGGCCAGGGCGCCAAGATGACCGGCTTCCCCATGCCGACGGCTTCGTTGATCAAGCCCAGCGCCAACGTGTCAGAGATGCCTGCGGCTACCTTGTTGACGGTGTTGAAGGTCGCCGGCGCAACGACGAAGGCATCTGCATCCGGCAAGACGTCAGGCTCGTTAGGCTTCTTATAATCATCGCGAACGGGATAGCCGGTCAGCTCCTGCAGCAGAACGGCGTCAAGAAACCGCATTCCCATGCGGGTCCCAATCACGCAGACGTCCCATCCCTCACCCTGCGCATGCCTCACGAGATCCGGCATGAGCTCCGACGGGTAGCCACCGCAACCGATGGCGTAAAGAACGGGCTTCTTCGGCAAGACAGTGTCCTTCCAACCGCACGGCCATAGATAATCAGGGCACGAGGGTTCCGGGGCGGACGTCGCGCATCGTAACATCGGTACCACCTACCGTTAACCATGCCCCGGGTGGTGTCCGATGCCGTCGTCCGAGAAGCGTAGCGCCGACCCGCTCACCACTGGCGAACGTGTGAAGTGGCACCGGGAACGACGCGGTATGCGACGCAAGGCGCTAGCCGAGTTGGTCGGGCGATCCGAGGAATGGCTCCGGCTGCTCGAAGTCGAGGGACGCGGCGCCGAACGGCTCTCCAACCTGGTCGACATCGCACGTGCGCTCGGCATGAGCGATGCCTCGATGCTCGTTGGCTTCGACCTCCGCCCCCGGAGCACAGGCGGAGTGCCTGAGCATCCTGCGGTCGCCGAGGTACGCCTTGCCCTGAGCCTCGCCCTCCTCGCGCCAGCAGTCGATGGCCCGCGATGCACCATGCGCTCGTTGCAGGAGCGTGTTCAGCACGCGTGGAATGGCTGGCGAATGTCGCGAGCGCAATACATCGCACTAGGCGCCGTGCTGCCGGACCTGCTCACCGACGCTATCGCGCTGGCGCATTGGGCGCCGGAAATCGAGCGTCGAGCAGCACACAAACTACTCACCCACGTCTATCTACTCGCCCAACGCTTCGCATTCTGCGTAAGCGCGACGTCGCTCGCGACACGCTGCACCGATCGCGCACTCCTGGCTGCCGACCAGGCCGATGATCCGGAGCTGCTGGCTCTTGCCGGCTGGGCCGCCGCCATGACGTCGCTCGCCGCCGATGAACCCGGTGAGGCCGCGGCGATCGCACTTTGCGCGAGAGAGCACGTCCCCGGCACGAGCACCCCCCGTGAAGCTGCGCTGCGTGGCTCCCTCCTACTCTTCGCCGCCATCGGCGCCGCACGAGTCTGTCGCCCCGCCGATGCGTGGAGGTACTGGGACGAGGCGGCCAGGATCGCCGAGCAGTTGCATCACGGCTACCAGCACCCGCATACGCAGTTCAGCAGCGCGAACGTGGCGGTCTACGGCGTGGCCCTCCACGTCGAAACCGGCAACGCGATCGTGGCGGCGGACAAGGCCGCCCGCCTCGATCCCAGCGAGATCCCATCGACGAATCGTCGGGCCCAGCACTTCATCGACGTAGCGCGCAGCCACCATCGGGCCGGCAACGCCGCTCAGGTGCTCCCGGCCTTGCTCGCGTCCGTCGCCGAGTCCCGCGAGACCATCGTCTACAGCTCCGATGCCCGGGACCTGGTTCTGGCCCAGGTCCGCGCCTCCAAGCCCGACCAGGTGCCGCAGCTGGCCCAGCTCGCTCACCTGCTCGACATCGCGTAGGTATCAGTCTCAGACCACCCAACACTTTGTTGGATCGACCGAGGTAGACAGCTCTTACCGTCAAGAACGGGATACGGCACACAACCCGCCGCGAATCCCAACGTTCGAAGAACGACGGAGGAGCGGATGCAGGCAACGCTTCTAGCGCTGACGGTCTGGTGCTACGGCTACTACCCCACACGGTCAGTCGCCCGCGGACGGCACGCGTCCCAAACCCCCTCGAAGGTGTCGCTCTTCTGCGCCGCGCAGCTGCTGGCCGGCGCTCTCCTATGGGGACGCGCTGGTCGGCAGCAGTACGGCAGTCCCGGCCGTCATCGCGTCTCGGAGCACCGAGTACGACGGACGACCTCCACGGTGCCACCGAGGCCGCATTCGCATGCCCGTGGCCAACACCCGGCGTTCTGGCGTCACCAGCAAATCAAGTCTCGGTCTTCACGATCAAGGATGGGTGCTCATGGCTGACAGCGCAAAGGACAGAATCCTCGAAAGAATCATGGAAGAAGGCCACACAGACAGCTACGGCACGTTGCTGTACCTCGTAGCTGTCATGGGTGTCGACCCAATGGCACTGGGCCCAACCAACTCCGTGGAGCTCACCACATGGTCAGGACACCTCGACGGTTTGAAGGGCTCACTGCTTTGTCTGGCGATGTATGAGCGGAAAAGCACGCCGCAGAAAGCTGCGGAGACTGTCTACCGACACATTGTGGAAGCCGCGGCCGACCTCAGGCACGGCGATAGCGCTGGAAGCGCGGAGTGAACCATGTCGTACTGGTCCAGGGATTTTGCGGGGCTGCCCGAGCACCTGACGGAAGTACGGGAGTTCACGCGCATCGTTGCCGGCGACCGTGAAGGCGCCGATCTGGTGGAGATGGTCGCGTCGGAATTGGCCGGCAACGCGATCCAGCACAGCAAAAGCGGCGTGCCCGGCGGGAAGTTCACGCTTCAAGTCGCGGACTTTCACGACAAATGGCAGGTCCGCGTGATCGACGAAGGCGGGCCTAGAGTGCCGCACCTATGCGAACTCACGTCGGTAAAAAGCGCCGAAGACCTCGACACGCTCGGCGATGAGGTTGAGGCCGGACGTGGTCTGGCGATGGTCGCAGCGGTGTCGTCGGCATGGGGGGTGGTCGGCGATCGAGACTCCCGCGCAGTGTGGGCGGAGATCATGGCATCGGGAAGGGCGACGGTGGGAACTGCCCGTGGAAGTCTCTAGAAGCACCGACATCGTCGCCCAAGAGCCAGGATCGCGGGCTCGGACCCTGCAGGTCGACGACACGGCCAGGCTGACATACGGACGAGTGATCGGGCATCTGCGATCTGCCCGAACCGATGCCGATCTTTCCCAGAACGCGCTGGCTGAAGGGCTGCCGTTCAGGGGACGCGCGATCTCCGAGTGGGAAACCGGAGCTGTCGAGCCGACCTTGGAACACCTGATGCAGTTGGCGCATAAGCTCGACAGCCACCTGGTGATCCTCGGCTTGTCCGGCGACCTGCGAAGCCGGCCGATACGCCGGCGTGCCGGCGAGCCCTGGCACATTTTCGAGCAGAGGCGGCTGGCCCTTCCGTTGCGGAACCGCCGCTCGGCGCTCGGGCTGTCGCAGGATGCACTCGGCTTTCACGTCGGCGTCAGCCGGGACTCGATCCAACGATGGGAGCTCGCACGTGTACCTCCCCGGCCGATGGCGCTGATCGTTTGGGCACAGAAGCTGGGGTACACCCTCGCCATGCAGCCAATCGATAACTCCAAGGGAGGGCCTGGCACTGGTAGTCGGTTCCAGCAGTTGGAGCATGGGCCAGTTCGACGACCGGAAATGCGAACTCCTCTGACAACGTGACCCGCGAGCTCACCAACGCGGGCCCCTCCGTGCCTCGACTCGACAGATGGCATCTTAGTGAGACCGGGCGCTGGAGCGGAGTGACGAGTTTGACTCGGCAGGTGGTTGTGGCAACAAAATGCCAGGGCTCTCTCGGCATCGATGAGCCGAAGCCAGCTGTCGATGCACCCGTGTGGCGTGATCTGCCGGGGGCAGGACCCGTCCGGCGCACCTCGGCCGCCGAGACAGCTAGCCTCGGGAACTTCAAAGCCTCGATTTCCTACTGCATCGACGACTTTGAAGTCATCGCCTAGCTCGTGCGGCGGCCGTGGCTGGCGGCCGGTCAGCCGCCCAAGTTGTCCAGGTACCAGTTCTGGGCGGGGTTGTCGGGCTGGGACGTCATGAGCGCGGTCCGGGGCGGGAACATCCGCATCAGGCCGAGGTCGACCACGAGGCCGTCCTCATCGTCGGGGGTCAGGTTGGCGGGGACAGCGATGACGATGTGTTCGTCGTCGAAGCCGGGCCGCAGCTCCCACCGGGTCGGCTCGGGGCTGGCGATGACCGGCATCATGGGCTGCGGGGCGCCGGGGTAGCCCAGGAACAGCGGGGGGCCGAACGCCGCCCGGATCATGACGGTGCCGTCGTCGTTGTTCCGGATCTGCCAGACCGGCGGGGGTCCATAACCGCCGGGGTCCGGGGTGACGAGCACGGGGGATCCGGGGGCCGGGGCCTGGACGGACAGAAAGCCGAGCTGGTCCTGGAAGCGGTAGACGCCATCGGGCACGGGAGCCATGGGGGACCTCGTCCTGTCGGGTAGGCGCCGGCCGGTCCGGCGGGCGCATCCGGCAGGCGCCTACCCATGCCCCACGGACTAAATCAGCCCTTTGCGAAGCGCCACCCTTTCGGGGCGCCGCGCGCCTGTAGTGCCAACAATCGTGGCCCGGCGTACCAGCAGGTTTCGGCCGTTTCGATCTTGAGGTGCCAGGTATCGAGCCACGTCACACCCTCGCCGATGCCTGCGGAGAAGCTGGCGGCCGGTATCGCATCGGGTTGTCTTGCTGGCCGTGTGGGACGTTGACACCACGAGGACTACGCGGAACTGCATCAGTCCCGGACGGCTGACCCAGCCTTGTCTGAGCAAGTCGGGCGACCTCCTGTGCCCTCGCTTGAAGCGCTCGCACCTCCGCGCCCTGCTGCGCGGAGGGCGCGGTGGAGGAAGGCACCGACGCCGGAACAAGGCTGGGTCCAGCAACTGGATTCTGATCAATGCCGGTGGCGCGAAGGGCGGAAGCATGACCCTCAGCCGCTCTCGCAAGGGCCGCGAGTGCACTTGGAGCGTCGGCGTGAACATCCTGCGCGGCTCGACGGCTGAGTGCGTCCGCATGGTCGGAGATGGCGTCAGCGCTGCGGGCGACCACGGCACGGATTCCCGGGTCCTGGACCTGACGGGCGAGCGTGTTGACCGTCCCCCAGAGAGCTGAGATGCGCTGCCACTCGTAGGTGGCGGCGTGTGCACGTACCTGGCCGCGCGCGTTGATGTACGCCTCGCGCAGGCTCGCCAAAGACTCGACACGAGGTTGCCGGGGACCACGTCGTTCGAGGCGGTCGGAGGCGCGGGTGGCCAGGTTCGCGATGCCCAGGGCAGCCCGGGTCGCGAGCGCGTTCAGAGGTCCGCGCACGCGCATGTCGACGGACAGCTCAGCCCAATACCTGCCAGCGACTGCCTTGACCATGTCCCAGAGGTTCCGCATCGCATCGCGGATGGTGCTGATGCCCGTCCATTCCGGGGCGTCGTCTGGGATGCCCGCTATCCGGGCGTCGTCATACGCAGCGTCCACCGGCGCCAGAACGTCGTCGGCGGCGTCAGCCGAGGGCTCGACGGCGGGTGCCGATTCGTCAGCCGCGGTGCTGGCGCTGTCGCCCTGGCCGCGTGTGGCGACGGTCTGCGCCACGACGCTGGCGGCCTCGTCCATCGCGGGCTCAAGACCGTCGGCCCCGTCGTGATCAGTCCAGTCGGCCAGGACCTGATGAGCGTCATCGAAGCTGGCGCGAAGATCGCTCCAGATGTCTTCGAAATTCTCAGAAGGTGCTGCGGCGCGGTCTGGTTCGATGACTGTGTCCGGCGGTGCGTCCGGCGTGCTCGTCATGACGTCGTCCTTAGGCTGGGGGCGGTTCCGCGGAAGCGGATCTCGGTCAGGAATGGAGCGCGGTCGGCTGATACCGGCAGCGAGGCCGGACGCGATGGTGTTCGCGGCCTCACCAGGTGACAGGCCGGCCCGCTCAGCCGCGCGGCGCAGTTCATCTGCGACATCGCGCTGATGCAGGACGCCGCCGCCGACGAGACGGCCCATCCGGAACGCCTCCCTGTTGAGGGTGTCGTTGCGCGTCCCCTCCGAAGCTGTGGCAACGGTGTCGGCGGACCGGCTGAGAGCCGTGTCGCCGTAGGCGCTGCGGCGTCGGTCGGTAGAGGGGGTACGAGGAAGAGCCGGCGCAGGTACCGGGTCCGCGGCCACCCTTCGCTTCGAAAGTTCGTCGACAATCCAGGCGGGTAGCGACGCGACAGCCGCCTCGCTCTCGACCCGGTAGTCGCTTCCTTCGAAGACGGAGCCTGGCGCCACGATGAAGCCACCGTGGCCACGGGTGTCGATCAGCGGACCGAGACCGGCGGTCGGGCTGCCGGCGGTGTTGCGCAGTACGGCCCCTTCAGGCTGGCGGAAGTAGAGATGACGACCGCCCCGAGCGCTGGCGACAGTGAAGGTGTCGGGCAGCTGGCGGCCGCCCGCCAACGCCGTCAGCGTTTGCTGGCCGTGTAGCGGTCCACCAGGCTTCTTCGCCTTGTCCAGATCGATGACGAACAGGTTCGACGGGCCGCAGGCGATGGCGATGTTCGCGCTGGGTACGGCAGTCCACCAACGAACGATCATCTCGGGATCAGTGCTCGCCTGGTTCTCCCAGTCATTGAGCATCGGCTTCTTGGTGCCTGGCTTGAGCGGGAAGACGTGGAATCCCTGATCGGCCAAGGCGAGTGCGTGTTCAAGCATCTCCGATCGCTCCTCTGCTCGGGACTGTTGAGGGGTACGGGGCGTCAGCTGAAGCGCGGGTCGCGGCTCCGGCTCCGGCTCCGGCTCCGGCTCCGGCTCCGGCTCCGGCTCCGGCTCCGGCTCCGGCTCCGGCTCCGGCTCCGGCTCCGGCGGCATCGTGCGCGGTTCGGGCGCAGATGTGAATCCGGACTTGGACTGCGGCGGTTCCGGCGCAGGATCTTGTTCCGCTGGGCCGGGCGGCGGCCCCGGCGCTGCGGGCAGCACTTCGACAGGCAACCCCGGCCCGGTAACAGGCTCTGCGGCGACATCAGGCCGTCCCAAGGCTGCCGGCTCCAGGTCTGGGTCGCCAGCGTGGATCTGTCCTTCGGTCGCGCCCAGGGCCGCCGGTTCGTACTCCGCATCCGCTCGCGAAGCAACGGCGGACATGGCCGTAAGCATTCGACGAAACAGCGCGTCTCTCTCACTCTCCGCACCGGCCCCAGCAGCCTTCTCCGCTGCGCGCTCGACTCGGTTCCGACGCGCTTCCTCGTCCTTCTGGGCCTGCTCGCGGATCGCCACATCGAGCGCCGCGCGACGTGCGCGCGCCTCGTCCAGGGCAGCTTGGTCGGCAAACGGCTGACCGATGGCGGCTTCGTTCTCAGCGATCCGCTGCTGAAGCACTTCGATGTTCGCCCGCGTCTCGGCGGCGGTTTGATGTGCGCCGTCGACCGCGGCCGCGATGGCATCACGAATGCGCCACTGCTGGCCCTTGGCCGTCCAGGCGGCATTCAGCGGAACGTCCAACCGGCGGTTGTCGCCGGTGACGACGCGCGCGGACAGCAGTTCCTCCAACCCGTTCCGGGTGCAGGCGAAACCGACCGTCATACCGCGCCAAAGCACCTCGCGGTCGCAATAGCCATTGGCGATGGTGTACTCGGCCAGCCCGCCGAGGACCGCGGGCACATCGTCCGACGAGATCGCGTTTCCGTCAGCACCGCGCCACAGCGACTCAGCGCCGAAGGCAGCCGCGAACTGGGCGACGCTCTCCAGCGCCTGGCAGCTGCTCGCCGCTGCGGAGGCCTGCATGGTGAATGTCTGGATGTCAGCGCGGAGTCGACGCTGGTTGCGCTGATGGCTGGACGCCAGGCTTGCGAGGCTCTTGACCTTGACGTTCAGCTCGTTCAGCTCGGCGAGCATCGGATTGCCGGTGGCGACAGCCTTGATCTGGCCGTAGTCCAGCGCGACGTCGCCGATGTCCTCGACAGTGCGCGCGGTGACCTGACCGGAGAGGATCGGGCGCAGGGTCCTCTCCTTGCGTTCGAGGGTCTGCCACATGAAAGCGTCGAAGGAGTCCTGGGTGACGTAGCGGTAGATGTCCACGTTCGAGTTCAGGTTCTTCGGTCGCCAGACGCGTCCTTCGCGCTGCTCCACCTGATCAGGCCGCCAAGGTGCGTCGACGTGATGCAGTGCGATGGCGCGACGCTGGATGTTGACACCGACTCCGAGCTTGTCGGTAGATCCCAGCAGGACGTTGATTTCGCCCTTGTTGCACTGGTCGAAGAGCACCAGGCGCTGAGCATCGGTGGCGACCTCATGGATGAACCGGATGCTCCGCGCCGGCACGCCGGCGACGATCAGCTGGTGGCGAAGGATCCCGTAGACCTGATTTCCCTTGTCCTTGTTCGGTGTACCGAGGTCGCAGAAGACCAGCTGCAGCCGACCCCGCGCACCCGAACCGTCGCCGGCGAGCTCGAGGTCCTTCGTCTCGTGGTAGATGCGAGCGACGTTCGCCGCGACGGCGCCGACCTTGCCAGGGCCCTCAGATTCGAGGCCGACGAGAGATTCGTGAAGCGCGACCTTGCGCCCGTCGGAGCAGATCTTGAGCATGTTGTCGACGTTGGCCGGCACTCCCCCGGCACGGATGTCATCCGCCCGGTCCGCCAGATCATGCACGTAGTCGCGCACGACGTCAGAAGCATCGACGACCACGATGTGCCGTTGGGCGTCTGGCCGTACGACGGGAAAGTCCTCGGGCGCACGCAGCTCGGCGAACTCGGCGACGGTGTGCATCAGCTCGGGGATGTTGATGATCTCGACCGGCCGGCGGTTGAGCCGGAATCCGCCGTCCGGGGTGATCTCGACTCCCGTACCGAAACGCACAAACTGCGCTGCCCACGCATCTGCCGAGGCCAGCCCGAGTTCCTCCAGGCGCTGCGGCTGGAGGTAGTGCTGGAGGACGAACAGTTCGAGCAGCGAGTTGGAGACCGGGGTGCCGGTGAAGCCGGTGGCCACGGGCTGGCCGGGATGCCGGCTGCGCTGCCAACTCAGCTTCATGTCCAGGTCTTGGGCACGCTTGGATCCGTTGACCGCGAAGCCGTCAATGTGCACCGGGACACCGAGGTTCTTGAAGTAGTGCATCTCGTCGACGAGCAGATAGTCAGTGCCAAGATGCTCGAAGAAGACCCCGTCGTCGGTAGCGTGGTTCAGCAGCGTTTTGGCTTGCGCATCCAGGTTGTCGACCATCTTGGCGATCTGCTTGATCTTGCGTGGCTCGGCGCCCTCCGCCTTTGCCGAGATCAACGCACTTCTGTAGTCCGCAGCGAGCGTCGTCATGTACTCGGCCTTGACCGTCGGGTGGACAGGCATCGAGGTGAACGACGGATGAGACATGACCACCGCGTCCCAGTCCTCCATCGCACAGCGCGCGGCGAACAGCTTGCGTCCACGAGCAGTCGCAAGATCCTCCTTGCCTGCCATGAGGATTCGGGCGTTGGGAAACAGGCGCTTGCCGTCGCGGGCGATCTGCTCAAGCGTGGACGGCACCACGATGATCAGCGGTTTGGACACCAGCCCCAAGGCCTTGAGCTTGATGGCGGCCATGAACATGGTCGCCGTCTTGCCGGTGCCCACCGGGAACGGGCACAGCGCGTCGTCCCCCGAGATCATCCGGGCGACCATGTCGCGCTGGTGCGGATACGGCTCGAACTCGGCGTCCAGACCAGGGAAGGTCAGGTGAGCACCGTCGTACTTCCTGGGCACGACTGCGTTGAAGACCTGGTTGTAGGCGTGGGTCAGACGGTCGGCGCGATCGGGGTCTTCCCGCCACCAGTTGGCGAACCGCGCGGCGATGGCGTCGAGACGGTCGTTCGCAGCGATGGTCTCGTCCTGGTTGCGCACCCGCTTGTCGTCGATGACGTCGTAGACAACAGGGGCCTTACCGTTGAGACCGTATTCGAGGAGCCGATAGGCGTTGAGCCGGAACGTCCCCCAGTCAGTGGTAGCCGCCGTGGACTCCTCCGCACGCCGACTCGCGGTCACGCTCCAGGTGTTGGTGCGTGGCTCGCGCCAGATTCTCACCGGAAACCCAAAGAGTTCCCGGGCGAATTCCTGCACGTCGGCGGCGGGTATCCACGGCGCACCCAGGTTGGCCTCAATCTGCTCAGGTTCGAGGTCCGCGGGGATGACGGCTTCGAGGGCCGCGATGTTGCGCCGGAAGCGATCCTCACCGAGGGCGACTGCGGTCTTCGCCTGCCTCAACTTGATCCGCACGTTCCCGGTCAAGTACTCGTCAGCCGGCGCCCAGGCGTCGGTGTCTGGGTCGATGAACGCGACTTCGGTGATTTGCCGCGCTGCCTCCTCGGCGTCCATTCCGAGTAACGCAGCCACGCGTCCAAAATCGAAGCGACCGAGCTCGTCACGGCACAGTGCGATGGCCTCGGCCGGACTTTCGGCGTGAGCGGCCCGCTCGCGTGGCCGGTTGACGCGACGCGTGAGCAGAGCGGCCTTGACCGCAGTGCGGGCGTCGTCGTCGAAGTTCTCCAGGGCGAGAACCGTGACGAAGTCCGGGTCACGGCGGAACCCGCCCATTGCCGGCCGGCGCCGCGAGGAGGTCACTGAGCCGTCTTCGTCGGGCTTCCCCTCTACGACCGTGTATCGGTTGAGGTACCCGTGCGCCTTGACGTAAGCGTCGTAGAGACGTGCCGCTTCGGCTCGAAGAGGAGCAAGGACTTCGTCGGGACGGCTGTGGTCGGACTCCGCGTCCAGCAGGGCCAGAGCCGCGTCGCGGAGCGCGACCAGCTTCGGCAACTCCTTGCCGGGCCGCTCAACCACGACGAGCGCACCTTCGACGACTTCGTGCACCACGCCCTCGCCCAGGTGGAATGAGCCTTCCTTCTTGCCGTCGGCACGCAGCTCGAAGGGGGCGGACTCACGGGTGATCGGCGAGGCTCCGACATCTACCCGCCACCGCCGGCCCTCCTCGGTCGCCCGGCGCACGATTTCACTCCCAGCGGCCGCCATCGCGAGCTCAACGGGCGGGTCGTCGGGACGAGAATCGACCCGCAGAGTCCGGCCCCAACGCGGCGCGCTGTCCTCGGCCAATTCGCCGAGCACCATGTTCGGGTTCGACAGAAAGTAGTTGTTGACCTGCTGACCGCCGACCGACGCACCGGGTGTGATCCACTGATCCTGATCGGGAAGAGGCTGCTCACCTTCGCGACGACGGCGCAGCACCAGAACGTCGACGAGGGGTTCTGTGCCGCCGGAGGTGAGAGCGCCGTTGGGCAGGCGTATCGCACCGAGCAGGTCGGCCTCGTGCGCTATCAGGGCCCGGGCCATCTGGCCGGTGCTCCCGGCAGCGTCCATGGTGTACCGCGAGGTGACCAGCACCGCGACGCCACCAGGTCGCAACGTCTTCACCGAGCGGTAGATGAAGTAGTTGTGCAGGTTCGCGGTCAGTTCGCGCGGCGTGGTCGGGTCGTAGACCTTGGTCTCGCCGAACGGCACGTTACCCAGCACCGCGTCCATGCCGTACGACGGCAGCGACGTCTCCTCCAGTCTCTGGGCATGGATCGTGGCGTCAGGGTGCAGGACGCGAGCGATGGCAGCAGTGGTGGGGTCGCGTTCGATACCGGTCCACGCCGCGGGTATGTCGTCGGGGGTACCGGCGATGAACGCGCCGGCTCCGCAACCTGGTTCGAGGACCTTCCCGCCGTCGAATCCGAGGTCAGTGAGGATTCGCCAGCACGCCGACGTGATCTGCGGCGGGGTATAGAAGGCGTTATAGGTCGCCTGAACTCCGTGATTGTAATGATCCTTGGGCACTAGGAAGGCGATACGCTCGCCGATCTCCTTCCAGCTGCCGGTCCGCGAGCGCTCCAGAGCCGGGGCGAGCGGGCCCCAGCCGGACCATCCGCGCAGAATGGTCAGGTCTCCCGACGTAGGAGATTTGTGCGGAGCCTGGCGTATCCGATCCAGCCGTTCCAACGCGGCAAGGCTGAAGCGAGCGCGGGTGATCGGACCGGTGTCCGCAGTCTGGGTGGTGGTGGATTCGGCCATGGTGCGGCCTCCGTGTGGTGCGGTCCGGCGGCGAGCCGGCGCTGTGCGGGCAGCTCAGATCGCGTAGAAGGCCAGGGAGGCTTCGAACTCGGGATCGTCTGTCTGGTGCGAGCGGTACGGGCCGTCTTCCTGGCTCAGCGAGACGCCCGGCATCGCCAGCAGCAGGGCGAGCCAGGTGCGGATCTCGTTGGCCGGCAGGACGGCCCCGAAGCCGGGCCGCCAGATCGTGGGCAGGCTCTTGCCGTCGCTGCGATGAAGGGCCAGCAGGGACCAGCCGTCTTCCTCGTTCCAGCGCAGTTCCACGCGCTCGGCGCTGACGAAGGTGTGGTGCCAGGGCTCGTCGAAGTCGTCGTCGGGCGGGAGCAGCGTCATCGCCGCTGTGCGCAGGACGCCGGCGTTGAAGGCCGCGTCGCCGACTTGGATGTCCTCCAGGAGCAGCGCAACCCGCACCGCCTCGATGTACGCCTGGTGGTCTGCCCTGCCGGTATGGATTTCGGTGGTGGTCATGGGAGTTCTCGCTTTCGGTTGCGTGTCTCAGTCGGTGGAGACGGGCTGGCGGCTGAAGGTGTGATCAAAGGCGAGGTCCACGTCGTCGGCGCGGAACCACATCGCGTCTTCGTCGTCGTCCTCACGCGGGCCGAAGGCCCACCAGGAGCCGTCGTAATAGGTGAAGGCAGCGATGGTCTCGTGCTGCGGATGTGCCAGGCCTGCCTTGGTCAGGGCACGCATCTGTGCCGCGGTGACGACGTTGATTTCGGGCATGCTGATCACCCCTTGTTCGGATGAGGGCTGGCACAGGTGCTGCGGAACGCCGGCAAGAGGATCGGGGTACGCCCACCCACGGATTCGCTCAGGACTGAGGTCGGTGGTCGGGTTCGTGTGGCCAGCGCGGCAGCCACCGGCCCACCAGATGGAAACGTGCCCGAGGAAGGTGACAAGGGCCTGATGCCAGTAGACGGCTGACTGACCGGCGCCTTCGGGCCCATACGCTTCCATCCGCCAAGCACGCAGAGCCCATAGTTCTTCGATCAGTTCGGGATGCCGTGGCCAACAATCGGGTAGCCGGTCTTCGAGCACCAGGCGGTAGCGACCGACGAGCCACGCAGTCCAGCCGCGTAGTTCCTCCCACGCCAGCGTGTACTCCGGCTCGGTCATCGCGTGCCACTCGACCAGGGGGACATGGGCGTCGCTGGCTCCGGGCCGGCCCTCGCCAGGTCCCGCGGCTTCCGACGCGACCCGCGGTTTGCGAGTGAGGCGGCTGGCAGTCTGCCGAGGCCTGCCACGAATCCGACGTCCGGCGCTCGGCGCGACTGAAGGTGGCGATGTGTGACGGTCGTCGAAGCCGTTCACGGGGTCCGCTCCTTCACCGCCATCGCAGAGAGGTCGGCGAGTGTGGCGTACGCGTCCCTTTCTGCTTGGGCGTACAGCGCCGCGTCGGGGCCTTCGTAGTGGCGGGTCATCCGGATCTTCACCGCCGGAGTGGTGGCGTGGATGACAAGCGCCTCGCGCTCGGCGGAGCTGAGCGTACGGATGTCCTCGGCCGTCATGGTCTTGTACTGCTGGATCGAGGTCCCGGTGGTGATTGAGCCATCGTCCGAGCGCTGGTAGGTGGTCATGTGCCGGTCGTACTCACCGACCAAGTTCTCCGAGAGGTCACGCAATTCGTTGCCGGAAAGGCCGCCGAGGATGAGCTTGACGGTGGCCGCGCCCCAGAGCATCGCTGCCTGCTCCGCGCCCCAACGGGCTTCGGCCTGGGCGCGGGACTGGAGGATGGCGGCGATGAAGATGCCGGAGCCGCCGGCGAACGACATCAGGTCGGGCAGGGACGGGAGCGGGACGACGTTGGCAATCTCGTCGAGGAACAGACCGAGTGGCGGGTCGAGGCGACCGCCGTGCATCGTGTCCGCGATGCGCTTCGCGGTCTCAATCAGCTCGTCGACGAACACCGCGATGAGCGGAGCGAGAGCACTGGCCTGCTTCCTCTCGACCAGAAGGTAGATAGTCCCCTTCGATCGCAGGAAGGACTCCAGGTCGAAGCACTCGGACTCGGCCTCCGGGCAGAACGTGGCCTGCGCGGTCGGCGAGAGCAACGGAGCGAGCGCGGTCTGGACCGTGGTCCACAGGCCGGACTTGGTCTCCGGCGGCGTCCGATAGAGGCCGTCCAGCAGCTGGGCGCTGCCGGATGCAGCATCCGGGTGATCGCGCAGGAGCTTTACAGGCGTATCGTCTCGGTCGTTGAGCGACCAAGTGAGCACGTCGAGCATGGAGCAGCTGGCGAGCGCCGCAGCATGCAGCCACAGGGTGAGCAAGTTGGTGGCGTTGGCGCCGAAGTATCCGGCGTTCGACGAGTCCTGCTTCTCGCTGCGCCCAACGGTGACCATCACCTCGGCACGCTCACGGGCTTTATCCAGGTTCTTGCAGCCGGAGGTCGGCGACCACCGGACCATCGCAGGCCACGACGTCATTCCGGTCGGAGCCATGACCGCGACCGGTCCCTGGCCCGCTCGCAGCGCCGCGGTGGCCAGCAACACGTCCATCCGCATCGACGTCACCAGCGCCGATCCCGGCCAACGGTGCACCCAAGGAATCACTACCTGCGAGGACTTGCCCTGACGGGGAGCAGCGATCACAACGACGGAGTCCTCGGTGGAGACTGCCAGCTTCACCTTCTCCGGAATGGAGTGGCCGAGCGGCAGCCCGACGTCGGTCAGCCTGAACGGCGTCTTCCTCAGGCTCGGGCGTACCACCGGCCCGCGCTTGGCGACCGCCGTTGCAGCCAGGTGGACCGTGAGGTCTCTGCGCGTTGCGAATCCGTCGTCGCGTCGTCTGAACTGCACCCATACGCGAAGCCCGACGACGGTCAGTCCGGCACACGCGGCAAACAGGAGGACGCCGGCGCAGTAGAAGAACACCGGTCCCGGAAGCATCGCAGCCGCGTCAGCCGGCCAAGCCGCACGTGGATCACGCAGATGCCTGGCCAGGTGCAGCACGATCGGCAGACTCTGTGCAGGCGGGACGCGAGGCACGGTACCGTGCGCCAACAGCCCGGCCGCTTCGCCCCACAACCAGGCGCCGGCGCCAGCGACCGCGCAGAGTCCGACAACGAGCACGATGACAAAGTCCTTGCCGTCGTGCACCAGGTGTCGAGCGGGAGAAGGGACTGCGGAACGCGTAGCCATCACGAACCAACCTCCTTCCGTCTACGCGGACATCCGCTGGTTGGTGTAGAACCACTCGCGCTCAAGCGGTGTCAGCTCCAGACGAACCGCGGCCGAGTGATGCCGACCGACCTTCCACAGAGCGTGGCCGATGTGCGTCGCGCCCCAGGAGGCGATATGGGAGCACTCGGGGCCCGTGAGCCCTATGGCGTCGCGGGTCATGGCGAGCGGCGCGACGTCCTGGGCCAGGCACACTCGCACGTCGCAGCTGGCGATGAGGTTCGCCGCGATGGCCGCTTCCGGGCTGCCGGCGGCACCGACGGTCTCGAAGTCAGCCAGCCTGTACGTGGCGAGAACCTGGATCGTGCCGGTGGCACGGGACAGACGCAGGTCGCCGTCGAGCTTGCGCACCATCGCGGGAATCCGCATCGCGCGCCAAAGCTCGTCGCGCACGACGAGGCGGACCGGCCCCGCCGGATCGTCGATCGCGGACTGGCCCCAGGACGAGACGCAGGCGAGAGTCATCGCGATCGTCTCGTCTCCGCGACCGTCGAGGCGGGAGAGGTCGACGGTCTGGATCGGTGCGGTGAAGTCGAGGGCGACAGTGGTGGGGCCGTCGAAAAGGCCCGAGAGCGAGCCGTGGACCATCGCGCGCAGCGCATCAGCGACCTGCCGCACCATGTCGCGGAGTTCTTCGGCGTCCCCACCGCGTACCCGCAGGTCCCGCGCCATCTCGCCAGTCGGGTCACGAAGCACCGCCCACACTTGCGGCAGCGTCGGGTCTACCAGGGCGGTAGCCGCACCGGCCTGACCTGTCGCCTCGTGGATGGCGAGGGAAACGGCAGCCTCTTCCGTCGGCGACAGCGGGCGGCCGAGCTTGGTGGACAGCAGAGCGTTGAGGAGCGTGAGCCGCCGTCGGTGGATCTCGGCCAGGCGCTCCTCCAACTCGACGGGATCACTGGGCAGATCTTCACCCAGCGGGCCGGCGTCGAGGGGGTTGAGCCGGGCGGGAAGTCCTGGCCCCAGCTGAACTGGCTCCACGCCGAGCCCATGGGCGAGTTCCTTGTACTCGTTCTTCAGGTCGCCGAGGACGAGAGTCTTGACGCCGTAGGATATCAAGCGCAGAGAAAGGGCCTTGATGTACGCCGACTTGCCCGCCCCGGGTATGCCGGTGAACAGCACGTTGGGGTTGGTGATCAGTCCGTGGTTGAGCCAGGCGATGGGATGGCAGGAGAACGCCGCGCCGGTGAGCAGGTTCGTGCCGACGTACGGGCCGACCGCCGGGACGCTACCGCCGTACAGGAACGGGTAGAGCCCAGCAAGCTGCGCAGTTGCGGCCCGATAGACCCGAGGTGGCGGAGCAAGGACGGCACGGCCGGAGTAGGGGCGATTGATCCCGCGCCGCGGAGCCCTACTCGGCGGGCACGGCTCAGCCCGACCGATCGCGGAAGGCGGTGTAGAAGCAGCGGGAGCCAGAGGTCGAAGCTCAGTAATCGAGATGGCCGGAAGGCTTGTCACTGCGGCGAGCTGGTGACGCTTGCTGACGGTCGTACCCATCGTGGTCACCACCGCTTCGCCGGAAGGCCGAGACCGACGGGAAGGGTCATGGCGAAGCCGGTGTCCTGAGCACCGTACATCCGCCGCAGTTCGATCCCGATGAGAGCGGCGCCGGCTTCTGCCTGCGCACAAGCGTCCGGCAACTCGTTCGGGTCGTCGACTGTCACCGTGAGGTAGCCGGTGAAGCGGCACAGACCGGACCCGTGGGCGTGCTCGGCGTCCTGCGCCGCGGCCCGGTCGAGCGCCACCTGTTCGGAGGCGGAGACGGCCTGACCGGTTCGAGCGCGCAGCCGGATACCGACCTCACGCTTCGTGCGCTCGACCATCACCGCCTTCTGCGCTGCTCGCGGCCCGAGCGGCTCGATGACGAACGAGAACGAACGCCTGTGGGTCGCGTCCGCGAGCAGCGATGCCAGCGCGGTCGCGTAGACGGGGGAAATCGGCCACGCGTGGATCGAGTAGGTCACGGAGACGGCGCCGTCGTGTCGATACGACGACCAGGAGTTCTCGGCCGCTGCCGGGCCTGCGGCCGACGGATCAAGGCCGGCCTGGACGGTGGGCAAGTCGCCGCGGCCGACCTGCTCGTCCGCCTCCGCGCGGCGCTGGTCGAGCAAGGTCGCCGCATGCGGGTCGAACCCCGTGCGAATGGCCTCTGAGAGCGCTGGCGTGTCCAGCCAATGGGGAATCTTGATGCCGGCTCCGGCGAGCTGTGGACTCAGTGCCCGTACTTGCTGCCCGAGAACTCGAAAGGCTCCCTGGTCGCCGCCACCTGCCGCACGGATCGCGGTCAAGGCGCGTCTGGCGTCCAGGGACATCGCCAGCCACATCTGGCGACGGCACGTGGCCGGTGTCGCGGCGAGCAGCGCTTCGTTCGCCATGACAGACGCGAGCGGAGCGGCGGGATCGAGGTGCGCGGTGTGCCAGGAACGCAGCGCTCCTCCAGTCTCCGGCACGGTGCGCGAAACGAACTGGAGCCTGGCTATCGGCTGTTCCTCGGTGCACAGCGAGGCAAGCACCTCGCCCCAAGCCTGGACCATCGCCTCAGCACGATCCGCGTCGAGCAGTCCCAACCCGGCGGGGTCGACCAGCGCAACCGCCGTGTAGGTACATGCGTGCGGGTTGTGCAGGACCGCGATCTCCCTGCCCACGCCGTCGTGAGCCGCGAGGATCCGCAGCGGAGCGAGCACACCGGGCAGGTCCAGGCGGGCCGGTTCGAGACCGCGCTCCGGGGCGAAGGCTCCGGACAGGAATTCGGTCTTGTGGCGGAGCCTCAGAAAGCTGAAGGAGACCGCGGTGATCACCCATTCGTCGAGAGTGCGGCCCGCCACGTGCACGTAGGCGCACCCGGCGAGCAGGAGGGCGAGCGGCCAGAACACGATGACGCCGGCAAAGTTGCCGGAGGCGAGTGGTTGCAGGCCGAGGAAGACGCCCGCTCCGACGAGGGCGGCGCGGCGACCGGAGAGTCCGAGCAGGAAGTGCACCTTCTCGTGCTGCCAGCCGACGTAGGTCCGGGCAGGAACACGTGAGTCCATGTTGATCAGACCTTTCCGTTGTTCGTGGCCTTGCCGGTCGGACCCCCGGTTGCAGAGTCCGATTGCTCGCCGCTGGAGCTGCCCGACCGAGATGAGATGGCGCCGCGTGGCATCCGGACGGAGCCGTACATCGGATATCCAGCGGGGTACGCCGAAGGATTGGCGCCCTCCAGCCCCGCGTGACCGGCCTGCTGCTCCATCCGCGAGCCCACCGCATTGATCGTCTTGTGCAGCGCTTGGAGCGCGGCAACCGCGACTCCCGCAGGCCCAGCGGACGCCCCGGCTCCTGCAGTGCTGCCCGCGCCGGCCCCGGCGCCTCTTGCGGCGTGGGCCGACATGGCTTGGCGCTCGGAGAACTGGCCGAACGCAGCCGGGTCGACGCCCGGCCCGCCACCGGCCGTGCGGTTGGCGACCGCGCCAACCACCGCGCCCGCGCCCATCGCTCCGCCCATCGTGACCGAGGTGAAGGTGAACAGACGCCCGATGGCCGGCCAGGCGAACACGGCCATGAAGAGCACGGCCATCCCGGAGATCACCCCAGTAATGCCGGTGGCGTTTCCAGTGGTATCGAGGCCGATAGCGAAAACAAGTGCGATGACCGGCTTGACCATGGCCAGCTGGACTCCGCCCTTGGCCAGCTTGCGCCACCACTCCGTGGTCGTGGAGCCGATCTGGCCAGCCGCGCTGATCGGCGCGACCGCCACCATGACGCAGAACACGGCGTTGCGCAGCACGAGCTCAAGCCACAGCGTCAGCACGACACCGATGCCGATCAGGCCGAACAGCAACAGCAGCACCGACGGGATCGCCGGTCCCGTCGGCGTACTGACTGCCAGCAAGGTGGTCAGCCGCTCGGTGAACCCCGTCATGCTGCTGCCGCTGGACGACACGATCCAGTTCGCCAGGTCGTCGGACGCCGCCATGATCTGGCTGGAGACGGCAAGCGTGAGCAGCGAGGCCAGCACTGCCTTCGGTAAGCCGGTCAGCGCTTGCGCCAGCGGTGCGCCTGAACGCGTCCACACCACAGAGCCGGCCTGCACCATCAACAGGACGACCGCGACAATCATGCCGAGGGTCAGGCTGATCGCGTACACGCCGTGGATGGACCCGAGATCGGGATCAGGCATCGAGACGAACACGCCGCCGAACCACTTCAACACCGAGGCGAAGGCGTCCGCGAAGGAATGGCAGATCGAATCCCAGGCCGAGCTGGCGACGTCACCGACCGCGGATTCAGCACCGGAGGCCACCGCACCGGCTGCCTTGCCGGGTAGCGCAGCCACATCTGAAAGGCACTTGCCGATGTCCCCGTCGAGACAGCCGCTGCCCGATCCGGGAGGCTCGAAAGCCACGCCAGAGAGATTCATGACGCACCGCCGGTAGCTGCGATGAGGGCGAGCCAGCCCTGTTTCACAGCGGCCTGAGTATCGGGGATGGCGGCCAGCGCGGAGTAGTCCTGGCCAGTACGGCCGATGGCCCCGATCTTCCAGTCCCCCGCGATCCAACGCATCTGCACCGGGAACACGCCGGTGGTTTGGGCCGTCCCGCCTTGCGCGTTGACGAACGTGCTGTCGGTGAGCAGGAGGACCAGGACGTCGTCCGCCGCGACGTTCCGAAGCTGATACATCTGTGCCGTGGTCTGGAACGTCACCGGCGGATCCAGTGACCCGTCGGACCGAAGCTGCAGCTCGGACCGAAGCTTGAGGATGCTCGTGGCGAGGCTCGACGGCAGTGCGGTGTTGCCCGGGTCGCCGGCCACGCGCATCACCGACGCGGCGTAGTCCGGATCGAGCGTGGACGCCGCGGCGTCGACGTACTCCGATGCGGCACTGACTGCGCCGATGGGCGTGTGCGGAAAGCCGACCTCGATGCCGTCGGCAGCACGGGCACCGTGAACCAGCGAAATCGGACCCGAGGGAGCCGCGGCAGAGGGCGGAGCGGGCACCAGGATCGCGGGCTTAATCGCGACGTGCCCGTCGTCATGACCCCAGATGAGCGGAACGGTGATTGCCCCGATGACCAGCACGACGCCGGCGGCGAGAGCTCCCGGAAATAGGCGCTTTGCGCCGATAAGGTTACGCATTGTGACTCCTGGTGGTGGCGATACGCCTGTGATCGAGCGCGGACCTAGCCCAAGCCGTACGCGGCGGTGATCAGGGTGACCGCCACCGAGACCAAGACCGCGCCGATGACGGAACCGAACAGAGTGACCTTTCCGCGCTCGGCCATCTCGGCCCGACGCGAGGTGTTGCCGAGGGCGATCATGCAGCCGCCGATGACAACCGCCCCCGCACAGCAGGTCAGAGCGCCCCACTTGAGCCATGAGAACAAGGTGCCGATCGCGCCCGATCCGACCGGCGCCGCCGGCGGCGGGTCGGGGATCACGCCCGCGGCGTGATCGATCAGTTGGAGTACGGCCTGCTGAATGGAGATCTCGATCATGACCTTCACCTGCCTCCGAGTCGATCGGCGAGGCCTGGGGGCCTCGCAACTGTTCATCTCTGCGAACACTGTGAATCCACCATAAGCTGTGACATATCGGACACGTCAACCGGAGCGAACGGGGTAAGCTGAAATGACCCAGCAGTGTTCACCTGAGCGGACAGCATTCGGGCAGCTGGCACGCCGAGAAGGGACCGTCGATGAGCAAGCAGGCCAAGGGAGCGGGCGAGGAGCCGGCGACGCCTGCTGCGACCGGCGAACCGACTGCGCCCGACGAGCAGTCACCGCAGCTCAGCACGGCCAACCCGGGCGTCATCGCCGAGCGGCTGCAGTACCTGTTCGAGAACAAGCGCAAGCCCGACGGCAAGAAGTACTCCTATCGGGAGGCCATCCGGGCGATCGAGGCCTCAGGTGGAGCGTCGATCTCGGTCGGCTACCTGTCCCAGCTGGTCAACGGGGTCAGAACGAACCCGATGATGGACGCGATCCAGGGTCTTGCGAAGTTCTTCGGGGTGCCGCTGTCGTACTTCGACGAGCACGAGGACACCGAGGAGACGAACGAGCAGCTCAAGCTGGTCGCCGCGCTGCAGCACGCCGGAGTCCAGGACGTGGCGATGCGCACGGTTGGGCTACCGCCGGAGAGCGTCAAGCTGGTCTTGAGCATGATCGACCGGGTGCGCGAGGTCGAAGGACTTCCTCCGGCCGAATCGCCTTCGAACACGGACGAGTAGCGCTGGATCGTAGGTCCATCCCGCTGCGCGAACTCGCGCTGCCGCCAGCTCCGGGCGGACTGCGGTGAACCGGGACCAGTCGCGCCGCGAGTGCTCCGCGCTGGTCGCTGGCCTGGATTTGCCCGACCCGTTCGAACTTGAGGACTTCTGTACGCGCCTTGGCCGGCACATTGGCCGAAGCCTCGTCCTGATGTCGCACTCGATGGTGATCGGCGGTCTCTGCGGCGCCTGGATGAGAACGGCCAAAGCCGACTACGTCTTCTACGAAGAAGACACCTCGCTCCTGCACCAACAGCACATCGTCTTCCACGAGATCGGGCACATCCTGCGCGCCCACGTGCCCGGCAAGGAGCTCAGCAACGATCTGGCGCTGACCATCGCGGCCGGCGCGAGGGTCAGCGATGTCTTCCGCGTGCTCGGCCGCGATTCATACGCCGAGGACGACGAGTTCGAGGCCGAGCTCATCGCCACGTTGATCCTGCGCCGGATCGGACGTCAACCGCTTCGAGAAGTACCGCAGGCCACGGATCCCAGCGCCGATGACGTCATCGCGCGCATCACGACCTCTCTCTCGCGAGGTGAGCGATGAACACCACCCTGTATCCGCTGACCGCGCTGTTCGCCTGGACGGTCGTACTCTCCAGCACCAAGCGGTTCCGCGCCATCCTCAGGGAACCGGCGCGTCTTGCCGCCTGGTTCCTCTATCTTTCCTTCGCGCTGATTTTCACCGCCGGGTGGTCAGAGGTCTGGAACCGGACCGATGCTTGGACAGGCCTGCCCGAGTCGAACACGCTCATCACCATGTGCCTGGTCGTGTGCTACAGCGCCAGCCAGCTTGCCCTCCTACAACTGTGGTCCTACAGCCCGGATCGGGCGCGGCGCCGTATCAAGGTCACAATCTCGATCGTGACTGTGGTGCTCACCGCGATGATCACGCTGTTCGTACACAGCGACTCCACGCACCATCTCCAGCAGTCGTTTAAGGACTGGTACGGCGGATCGGTCGAGTACGACACCTACCTCTTCATCTACCTGACGACCTACACGACCGCCGAAGTCGAGGTCATCCGACTGTGCCGCCGGTATGCGAAGGTGATGAGCCCCAGCTGGCTCCGCACCGGGCTGATCACCGCGAGCATCGGCGCAGCCATCGGACTGTTCTACAGCGTCACTCGGTTGGCCGACATCACCGCCGCCCTTGCCGACGTCGACATCTCCCCGTTGGAAAACGTCGCCGAAGTCGGCGCTGGACTCGGCGCACTTCTGGTCATGATCGGTCTGACCCTGCACTGGTGGGGACCGCGCATCTCCGCGCTCGCTCAACGTTCACGGCGCTTGATCGCCTACATCCGGCTGCGCCCGCTGTGGGCGTGCTTCTACACGCTAGACGCCTCCATCGCCTTTGATGACCGCCGGTCCGGGAGCGCCTTAGCCAGGGCCCGCACCGCGATGCGCCTGCTAGGTGATGTGGAGTATTACGTCGCGCGGCGCGTCGTGGAAATCCGCGATGGGATCCTCACGCTCCGGCCCTACCAGGACCCTGCATACGCGGAGCACGTTCGCACGCTTTTCGCCAACCGCGGTCTCGTGAACGACGACCTGGACGCCGCGGTCACCGCCGAACAGATCCATGCCGCGCTCGACGCCCGTGAAGCCGCGGCCCACGGTGACCGTACTTCGTCGCCCACAGTGGGAAACTCCCCCGCCGACCTCGACGCCGAACTGGCGTGGCTGTTGAAGGTCACCAAGCACTTCACCAAGCGGTCGGCGACGCCGCCCGAGCTCGTTAACACCGACTTGACCCCGACCGGAGGTATCGCATGAGTGCCAGCCTGCCCTTCACCGAGCCGATCGAGATGGCCCCGCATCTGTCCGGCTGCCCGTACGACGCGTACGCGCAGCTGCGGGAGACCGGCGGCGCTCACCAAGCGGTCAAGCCCAGCGGCGGGGAAGTCTGGGTGATCAGCCGCTACGACGACGTCAAGGCGCTGCTCTCCGACCCGCGCATGTCCATCGAGGCCCGCAACTCCCGCCACGGCTACCAGGGCTTCGGTCTCCCGCCGGCCCTCGACGAGCACCTGATGAACGTCGACGACGAGGCACACGCAAGACTTCGCCGCCTAGTCTCCTCCGCTTTCACCCCCCGCCGCGTCGAGGCGCAGCGCGAGCGTATCCAGGCCGCCGTCGACCGGCTCGTCACCGCGATCGCCCCGGATGGTCGTGCCGACCTCGTTGATGCGCTCGCCGTCCCAACGCCCGTGGTCGTCATCTGCGACCTGCTCGGGATCCCGGAGTCGGACGGCGCCGCGTTCCAGGCCTACACCCGCTCGCTGATGACGCCGAACGACCCGAACCGCCCCTCCACCCGCGAACTCGTCGCAGGCATGCACACCTGCCTGGTCGACCTGATCGAACGCAAGCGCGCCGAGCCGGCCGACGACCTGCTCACCGCGATGATCGCCGCGCGTGACGGTGACGACCGGCTGACCGAGAACGAACTGACATCGCTGGCGTTCCTCATCCTGTGGGCCGGCTTCGAGACCACCGTGCACCTGATCTCCAACAGCATCGCCACCGTGCTCAGCGAACCACAGCTGGCGGACCTCGTCCGCGAGGAACCTGATCCGCACACACCCCGCATGGCCGCACTCGTCGAGGAACTGCTGCGCCGAGACGGACCCATGCTCACCGCAATCCGGCGCTTCCCCGTCGAGGACATCCGCGTCGGCGAGCGCACTGTGCCCGCCGGCGAGACCGTCCTGCTCGCGATCGGCTCAGCCAACCGCGACCCGCAGTACATCACCAACCCCGACGACATCGACCTCGAACGCGCCGCCGCCGGACACCTCGGCTTCGGCCACGGACCGCACTACTGCCTCGGCGCCCCGCTCGCACGCATGGAAGTACGCACCGCCTTGTGGACTGCGATCCACCGACTGCCGAATCTCGCACTCGCCATCCCCGAGCACGACCTGCCCTGGAAGCCCGACCACCGCCAGCACGCCGTCACCGCACTGCCCGTCACCTTCACGGCGCAGCCCGCCTGATGAGGAGAGCACAATGCCCGTCAAGCCCGCCATAGTCGCCGCAATATCCGCGCCCCTGCTCGCCGTCGCCGCAGTCGCGGCCGTAGCAGGGGCCATCATCACAGCACCCGACTCGACCACGACCTCCATATGCACGGCTGGCTTCCGCGGGGGTCCGACCCGCATCGGAAGTCTGAGCGCTGCGCAACTGGCGAACGCCCAGATCATCGCCCAAGTCGGCATGAACATGAGGGTCCCAGCGCCCGGCGAGACGATCGCCATAGCCACCGCCCTCCAGGAGTCCGGCCTCCAGAACCTCAACTACGGAGACCGTGACAGCCTGGGGCTGTTCCAGCAACGCCCGTCCCAAGGCTGGGGCAGCCCCGCACAGATCCTGACTCCGACGTACGCCGCCCAGCAGTTCTACAGCAGACTGCTCCAAGTCCCGGGCTGGCGCTCGATGTCCACCACCGACGCCGCCCAAGCCGTACAGCGCAGCGGTTTCCCCGACGCCTACGCCAAATGGCAGGACGAAGCCCAAGCCCTCGCTACGGCATTCACCGGCGCATCGAAGTGCACACCAGAAGATTCGAGCGACATCACCGTCGCCGCAGGCGCCGCCAACGCTGCTCGCTACCACATCCCGGTCGGCCTCCCCGCACCCATAGTGACGGCCATCAGCTTCGCACTGGCACAAATCGGCAAGCCCTACATCTGGGGCGGAACCGGCCCCGACGGCTGGGACTGCTCCGGCCTGATGATGATGGCGTACCGCGCCGCGGGCATCGCCATCCCCCGCGGCAGCGTCGCGCAGTCCACCGTCGGCCTACCGGTCTACGACACGAACCACCTGCTTCCGGGCGATTTGCTGTTCGTCCCAGGATCGGACGGAACCGTGACCGCACCCGGGCATGTAGGCATGTACCTGGGGCAAGGGATCTTGGTGGAGGCGCCACACAGCGGGCTGAATGTCCAGCTGAGCCTGCTGGCCGGCTACTGGAGGGAAAATCTCGTCGCGATCCGCCGCGAGATATATTGACCGCCTACGCAGGCCCTACGCCGCCCCTTGGCCGAGAAGCCAGTTGACCAGAGAGATGCGGCACACCCGATAAAGGTTGTCTAGCTCCTCGCCTTGATCGAGTTGGCCAGGATAAAACCCGCCGAATTCCTCTCGAAGGTCAAGGTGTAGAAGCGCCGATCCGTGAACAATCTTCGATCGCATGTCGTAGAACGAGTCACGGTCTGGTCGATCCGGAACGTAGGTCTCCAGGAATTCCCGGAACGTCTTGCTGATCGATGGGTAGTGGTCTGCGCGACAGTCTGGGCACTTGTGCGGGCCATTGCCGGTGGGTAACAGCGACTCGATGGCAGCAACCAGGGCGAAGAAGCTCGAAGAGATCGAGTAGCCGTGGAAGAAGTACCCCATGTTGAACCAGTAGCAGGCTCGACGGTAGCGACTGGCTTCCTTCTCGTCCAACGCGTAGTAGTTGTCGAGGAGCTGCGTCAGGACTGCCGGGACTTGCAGCACGTCGTCAACGCCGATCCCGCGAGTCCGGTAGTACGCCTCATGGTCAGCCAACACTGTGATCGCATCAGCCTGGTCGAGCTCTGTGAGCTCAGGCCCGCCGATGACGTGTCCGGCCACGCCGTAGAACTCTTGGGCGTACATCACGTCCGTGAGTTGGAAAGGCTCTTGCTGGGTTGGTCGGCGTCGCAAGTGGAGTGCAGCGAGCAGACGCTGCAAGTTCGTTGGCTGCGGCTCTGCCGTCCTATCGGGAGGTGGAATCACCCAGTGCTTTGTGCCGCGGTCCACGTTTGGCTTGAACTTCGGCCCGATGACCAGTACTGGCAGCAGAAGTCGTAGATGCGTCGTCGCCTGCGTGCGCCGCTGAATCTTGACACCAAAGTGGTCCAGTGATCTGTACCGTGCCTCGACAATGAAGGGCCAATCACCAACGACAGTCGAAGGTACGGGAGCATTCGGTGGTGGTGGCACGATCTGGAACTGATCTCGGTACTTCCACCAGCCAGCGACTGGACGCGAGGAGAAGCTGAAGAACGACGCCAGATGATCGGCCTGCGGACCTTGCGCAATTTTTAGGAGTTCCCGCAGTTGCACGACGTCCGCCTCGGTGAGGCTTGCTTCACGCCGTAGCTCCCTGACGGTATCTGGGTGCTTCTTATTGCCGGCTGCCACGTAGACGAGCGACAGGGCGTGCCCCGTCTGATTGAAGTAGTTGACTACCCGATCGCCTTCGTAGCCTTGCAGCTTGAAGACCTCAACCAAGATCGCTCGGAGGTCCTGCACATCGAGCTGCACTAATTCCCTCAGGAAGGCGTCGACCTTCGTGCCCTTGAGCTGGCCAACGTAATCCGGCATTGCCATGAGTTCTCCTCCCTGTGGAGGATCGTCTCACGGGCGGTCATGCTCGGTGGGGAGTTCTCGTCGTCCTGGACGGGGCGCCGGAGCATGACCTGGACCCGCTCGCGGAGCTTCTTTACCCGGGCCACGGCATCGGCCATGAGGCCGAGAATTGGGTCTCCGAGTCCGCGCCGGCATGATGTGATGTCTGGTGGCGGGCATCGGTACAGTTGCACGAGCCGGACCGACGTCGCGCTACATGAACGCGGAGAGCACCGCCTGCAAGATCGCGCGCAGCCCGTCCCAGTCCTGTGTCTGGATACTTGCTGGGTTCTTTTGCGCCTCGGCGTACTTGGCGCGGAAGGCCCGATGAATCTCATCCTTCCCGGTCACCTCGCCCTGGTAGCAGGACGAGCCGGACAGGTACGACCGCTAGTGCACCGGGCGCAACTCCCCAGTCGGCCCGGCGAGTACGTCTCGCCCCAGATAGAGCTCAACGCTCGCCGCCAGGCCGTTGACGTCCGCGCGCGATATCGAACCTTGAGGTGCTTCTACCGTGGGTGGCCCCAACGTGGGGTAGTCCGCCGCAAGGGCAGTATCTGGATAGCGCATGACCCGGATGCTTGGCGGAAGATCTGCCGTGTTGAGCGACCGCAGCGCATCAAGCGCCGCCGCATCGTTGTCGAACAGGGCCACAACCCTGTTCGCGATCCCGGCAGCCGCGAACGCCTTAACGAGCCGGACCAACGCCCCGGCACCGCCCTCAGGCTTTTGTTCGTAGTCCAGGAAGCGGATCAGGTCTGTCAGGTGTGGATACAGAACCCCCAGGGCCACAGCCAAGAACTCCGAGTCGGTGCGGCCCTCGGTCAAGACGACCGTCGCGGAATGGGCGGCGGCCACATCCCGCATCGATTCGAGGGCAGCCGACGCGAGCTCTGCTGGATCATTTACCCAACCACCCTGCTCCAGAGCCGTAGCATCCAAGATCACTTCTTGCGCGTCGGGCATCACCAGAAGGTACAGACGTAGCAAGAAGCGCTCATCCCAGTCGTCCACCTGGGACAGGAGCCATGCCCGGCTGCCAGTGCGGAACCGGTCGTCGGCTGCGGCAGCGTCAGCGTCAGCGTCAGCCTGAGCCTCCCGGAATCGCTCGATCCATGTATCCGCGTCGAGCGTACGGAGCAGGGTGTCTGAACGTTCGACTTCGGCGCGGTACTCATCGGAGAGCGCGGATAGGAACTCTTCGTCGTGGCCGGCTTCTTCGAACTGCTCGTTCAAGACGGCGCGGACAGCGTCGGCATCCACGCCCATGGCGTCAAGGCGGTCGGCGACCGCACCGGCGGATGCGCGGAACTCTATAACCGGGACGTCGTCGTCGTTCTCATCGGAGTCAACAGGCGTGTAGTAGTCGATCGCGGGGACGGTACGTACGCGCAGCATGTCGTCTCGGAACACCGCGAGCAGTTCGGTATCGATGCCGTTCCTTGTGGGTGTGGACGTCGCCCCGCGCAGTCATTTCCCCGATGACCGCCGCGCACCGTGGGAGCGACGGCTTCGTGTCCTACGCGCCGGAGCCACCGGCTACGGCCAACCCAACCAGCTGTGCTCGACCGTCGCTACTTCTTCACGATCAGAACGTGGATGTTCGGATTCTTCTCGATGTCGCCGCAGAACTGCCGCACGTCCCGAATGAAACCGAGGTCGTAGATGACGAACCCCGTGCGGTCGTACCGGCCCGCGTAGCCGATGATGTCGTCGTTGATCTCGCCGATGAGTTCCTTCTCGCGCTTGTCGTCCTTGCAATACTTCACCTCGACAGCCAAGCCCAGCCGGTTGAAGGTGAAGTCCGGAATGTAGCGCTTGGTCGAGTACGGGACGGTGTCCTTCTCGCGCAGGTAGTCCAGCGCCTTGGCCCGGAAGATGGTCTCCAGCACGTCCTGGACGTCGCGCTCGCTGCGGGGGTCCTGGTAGATGGAGACGCGCAGGTTCGCGTCGACCAGGTCGATGATCTGCTCGTGCTACTGGTCCTTGGTGCCGAGCTTGCCCTTGAGGGACTGAGGATGAAGTGCTGACGTTTCGCCAGGTTCGCCATGGTGACGGCGGCTTGGCGGCTGTTGCATGTTCGGACTATGAGGTACCCGGACAGAGGCGGTCGACCGTGAAGGCCACGGCCGCGCGGGAGGCGCTGCGGTTCGCCGCGGCTGAGCGGTTCGAGCGCGGAGATGACGTCGGACAGATCGCGCGCGAGCTGAGCGTGACGCGCAAGTCGGTGAACGAGTGGAAGCGCGCCTGGCGGGCCGGCGGAGCCGGGGCGCTGGTGTCGAAGGGTCCGGGTGGGCCACGTGCCGGCTGGACGAGGTGCAGCTTAAGACCCTCGCCCAGGCGTTGGAGGAGGGCCCGGCCGTGCACGGCTGGGTCGAGGATCAGCGCTGGACCCTGGCCCGGGTGACGCGGCTGATCTTCGAGTTGTTCCGGGTCCGTTACACCCCGCGCGGTGTGTCCTACCTGCTGCACCGCATCGGCTGGAGTCCGCAGATGCCCCAGCACGTCGCCGCCGAGCGCGACGAGGACAAGGTCGCCACCTGGGTGAAGGAGACCTGGCCGCAGGTAAAAGCACTGCCGCCCGGCTGAAGGCCTGGATCCTGTTCGAGGACGAAGCCGGGCAGTCGCTGCGTCCGCCCAAGGCTCGCACCTGGTCCCGGCGCGGCCAGACACCGAAGATCCTGGTGTCGGGCAAGGGTTCGGGCCGGGTCAACCTGGCCGGGATGATCGCGGTCCGGCCCGGGTGCCGCACCCGCCTGATTTACCGGGCGATCGCCTACCACGGCCGCAGAAACGAGAAGAAGGGCTTCAGGGAGCGTGACCTGGCCGGGATGCTGGACGCCGCGCACCAGCAGCTCGGACGCGCCAACATCGTCTTGGTCTGGGACAACGACACCAGCCACCGCGACGCGGCGATGAAGAAGCTGATCGCCGAGCGCGACTGGCTGACCGTGTTCTACCTCCCCACCTACACGCCGACCTTGAACCCGGTGGAAGGCGTGTGGTCGGCGCTGAAACGATCACTGGCCAACCTCGCACCACACGGCACTGACGCCCTGGCCGCACTGGTCAAAACCCGGCTACGCATCATGCAGTACCGGCGCGACGGCCTGCTCGACGGCTTCATCGCCGAAACCGGCCTCGGCCTCGAACCACCGTAGAACGTCAACCATTCATCCTCAGTAGTACTCGAATGGGAGACGCTGCCCTTCTCCCACTCTAGGATCAGAGGGAAGCTAGTCCTGCGTGCTTTCGTTTCTCGAAGGGCTTGTCGCCGTGGCTGGTACATGCTTTTGCGGCTTTGACGCGGTCGCGACGTGCTTGCGGTGCGGAGAGCGCCGATGCCACCGCCACTACTCTCTGAGCGGACCTGCCGGCCCGGCCTGCGACGTGTGCCGCGCGGTCGACGCGCAGAATGAAGCTGACGCGAAAGGCAAGCAGGCGCGGGCCTTGATCCAGCGCTTTCTCGCGGCCCCAAGCCTGGCATCGGCGCCGGGCGCGCTGGGCGCCTCGAGTTTGGCCACAGATCAGAACCCGGCGGTGCTGGCTGCTATCGCCATGTTGGCCAAGAAAGCGCCCACCCTGCGCGTGCTGACAGTCCAGCTTGAGCCCCATCCCCGCTATAACGAATCCCGCGCCAGCCGGACCGAGCCTGTGACCCGGATCCTTTCGTTGGCTCGCGCTATCACAACCAACGGGATACCTATCGTGTCCGAGACCGGCCAGGCCTTCCATCCCATGAGTGATTTCGAGGATGCGGTCGAAGTCCGCCGATGCACGGTCTACATCGCCAACCAGTCCGGTACCTTGCCGACGTTCCGTTACTTGCGACGTGAGCAGGGTGGGTGGTACGACTCGCAGCCGCAGCCGGCAAGGTGGAGTTTCAGTGGCCAGGTCAGGTTGTACCGGAGATAGCCTGCGGTTGGTCAAAAGTCTTGGCTAGGGCATGTCTCGCGGAACTCGTGTGCGCGATAGCTGACACTCAGTCCGGGCACTCACCTGTGCCTGTCGGTCAGCGGGCGGCCCGGAAGACTTCAACAGCGTCGAGCCTGGCACGGTCGCTTAGGGCAGCGGACGGAACTGCGGGTCATGCGGGTCCAACGTTGCCTCATCATCGAAGTCCGGTGGGATGTGAGACGGATGCCACTGCGCGCGGTCCCCCGAAGAGGCGAGATGGGGATGCTTCTGTCCCTCGTTCTTAGGCAGCTCAGTCCCCTCGACCAGGGCAATCAGGCTCAGCTTCACGAATTTCGCATAGTTGCGGAGGTCGCCGACCGTCTTGCCCGGCGTCACCTCACAATCTTTCTGTCTGACGCTCAGGAACAGGTGGACGAGCGTCCGGTAGCGCTCTTCAACCTCGGCGTTGCCGAGCATCGGGGCATCGACATGGGCACCTGATACGAGCTCACGAGCTACTTCCTCAAGTGTCACCCAAGTAGGGCTGGGAGCCTCGCGCGCATTTCGTTCTTCGATGAGGGGAAGGTTCCTCCGTAACAACGCCACGTATCCGAGCAGGACAGCGGCGCGCCCAGCCTGACGCTCGTGGAGCCGTTCCGCCGTGGCGAATTCGCGCTCTTCGACGACTCGTCGTTCTGCAATTTCGCGCTCCTCAAGCAGCCGTTCATTAGCCGCTGCTCGCTCTTCGGTAAGGCGACGCTCAGCTTCAACACGCTCCCTCTCGAAACGCTCGTCCGCCTCCTGCTTGTCGGACATGCGAAGTCGGTCGTCACGCTTCGTTCCTCGTACGGCGATGACGATGGCAGCAATGGCCGTTAGGAGCGTAGCCGCGAAGATACCGAGAGTGCCCCAAGCCGTGATGTTGTCGGTTCGAGCATCTGCGAGTACGTACATGCTCGCCTACGTTACTCGAGGTCGGGCGAGGTCGACGGCAAAGTGAGGACTCCAGCTCGATGGAGCTGGAGTCGATCGGCGTGAGTTGCCGTCAGGCAGCTACCTGCCCAACCTTGCGGAACGTCAGCCCTTCATCATCAATAGCTGGCGATGGCGGAAGAATACGGCACGGTTCGAATACATGTACTCCACCAGTTTAATTAGTTGTAGGTTCCCGTTGAATCTTTCGCTTTCCCATCGAGTTTTCGCCTAGGTTTCGCCTGCGAAAGATCGGTGGGAGGGCAGATCGGGCTACAGGTCTGGCCACACATGCCCAGGCAGGTATGGGCTCTGGCCGGTGAACAGCCAGGAGCAGAGGTCGAACATCCTGTGCTTAGCGTCCTCGAAGTACTCCTGCGGCTCGGGGCGGTGGAAGGACTGGTCTTCGCGGACGAAGCCTTCGGCGAACCAGAACGCGTCAGCGATCCATCGGTCGATCCGGTCCTGATCGGCCAGTTCCTCGCAGACCTCGCGCATTGTGCGCTGCAACCGGTTGAAGGCTTCGCGGTCCCATACGCGTTCGATGCGAGCGCGTAGGAGGAATGTGCCGTTCTCCGCGTCGTATTCATGCCGCAACGCTTCGATGGATGACATGCAGCTCAGGATGGCAGGCGGGCCTGACAGACCTCGCCGAGGCGGTGATCCGGAACAACACGCGGCGCAACCCCAGCCCGCCCAAGCCCTTCGAGGACATCGCCGTCGAACGGATCCTTCTCAGCCAGCCGCTCCGCACGCTCCTTCGCGACGTCATCGACCAGGACTGGGCCGAGTTCTACGGATGGGAGGTCACCGCACACCGGCATCGGCGGCACCCTCTATCCGCTGCTCAAACGGCTGCACAGCGCGGGATGGCTAACCAGCAGACCTGGAGACGAAGCATCCTGGCTCGCCGGGGCGCCGCCTGGCCGCGGCCCTGGACGGCGGCGCACCTACTACGCCTTCACCACGGAAGGCAGGAAGGCAGCGCTCCGCCAACTCGAAACCCACGCGATCACCCGGTCTGCGCCAGGCTAATCTGCGCACGTGAACCAGCCCGCGAACGTCGACGCCCTGGGAAGAAATCGACAGCCTTCCAGGCTTCGTCGCCTACCTACGCCTGCTTTCGGCGGAGGCCGCGGTCAGGCCCTGGCCGAACGCCACGATCCCGGACTTCCTCACCGCGATCGCCACCTTGCTGGCCCTCACACAAGAGAACATCGCGCTCGGCAATCCCGCGTTCGCCGAGCCCATAATGACGGACTGGTGGGAAGTCGCCTGCCTGCTGAGCACCGCCCGGGACGAAGCGCCAGCCCTGCTTGGCTGACGGGCCGGACATCCAAGGCGAGGCCAAGGAGGTGGACGGGCTGGACAGCCTGCTGGGCTACGTCCGATGGCTGATCGACGACTTCCTCCTCGGTCAAGCCGAGACAGCCGAGCGCACCCGAAACAACAAGTGGTCATACTTCGGGAAGTGGGCTCGCGGTTCGCTGCCAGCCTGGCTGGGCGCATGGGCCGCCTGGCTGGAAGACGCCTACCTCAAGCCCCTACCCGCGCTGATGGTGAAGCACGGGATCACACGCGAACCGATCGAGACGGTGAGCTGGCGATCCATCGCCATCCAACTCTCCGGCGCCCGAATCTACGAGTGACACCGCGACGCCCGAGGAATGCGAAACCAGCTCCAACCCGACCAGGCCGCGTGAAGCCGCCTCGGCGATCAGCACGTCCATCAGGTGCTAGAACACCCCGGCCTTGGACCACGCGTTGAACCTCGAGTAGCGCGTGGACCAGGGTCCGTAGCGTTCCGGCACATCACGCCAGCCTGACCCGGTGCGGAACCGCCACATGATCCCGTTGAACTGGTCCCGCACCCGCCGCGGCAACCGCCCGCTGGCCGCTACCGGCAAGTGCGGCTCGACCAACGCCCACTCGGCATCCGGCACATCGAAACGCGCCACACCCGAGTTCTACCAGCACCAGCCAGCCCGCCACCGGACCACACCTAGATCTGAACTGCGAACAGCTCCTAGCTCAGATGCCAGGTTTGGGCGGTGTCGTTGGCGGTGCAGTCGTAGATTTGCAGCTGGGTGCCGGATCCGCCGAAGTTGGTGTCGTCCAGGCATCGGTTGGACTGTGGGTTGTACAGCTGGCCGTTGGGCTGCGGGGTCCATACCTGCGCGCCGCTGTTGTTGCAGGTGTACAAGTCCACCGCCGTGCCGTTGGCGGTGTTGCCCTGGTTGACGTCCAGGCACTTTCCCAGAACGTGCAGGGTGTTGCCGGAGGACACCGCGGTCCAGGCCTGGGCCGGGGTGTTATCGCAGGTGTACACCTGGACCGGGTTGAAGTCAGCCGTGTTGCCGTCCCGGTCGTCCAGGCACAGGCTGGAGGACACGCCCGAGACGACCGTCCGGGGCAGGCTCCAGGTTTGGGCGGTGTCGTTGGCGGT